>NZ_JBEPLU010000006.1 GCF_040545335.1 Phenylobacterium koreense | reverse complement strand
TGAGATTGGTTCAGGTGTGCCGCTTCAAGGGCCTGTAGCTCAGGTGGTTAGAGCACACGCCTGATAAGCGTGAGGTCGGCAGTTCGAGTCTGCCTGGGCCCACCACACTTTGCCGTGTGATCCTTGGGCGACAGGACGAGACGACGAGTTCCCAGCGGGGCTGGCTTCAAGAGGGGCCATAGCTCAGTTGGTAGAGCGCGTGCTTTGCAAGCATGAGGTCGTCGGTTCGATCCCGTCTGGCTCCACCAAGAAGCGGTAAGCGATCGTAAGGGACATGGTTTCCGACCTGGCCTGGCCAGGTTGGCGAATGACATTGTGAATTGAAGGGTTTGTCCGGCTTCCCCTGAAGCTTGCAGGACTTTCCTGAGAAGACATCAAAGCACAAAGCGCATGTGTGGGCGTTTTTCCGGCCTTTCGTACGGCTGGAAGACAAACCGTCCCCACGCATGAGTTTTGCTGAGAACGATCAAGCGCATAAGGGCTTCTGACGGATGCCTTGGCGTCGAGAGGCGATGAAAGACGTGGCACGCTGCGATAAGGTCCGGGGAGGCGCGAGCACCCTTTGATCCGGACATTTCTGAATGGGGAAACCCACCTTTACAGCCTGCGAATGTGATCTTCGGTTTTACCGGAGATGAGGTTCGTTGGTTGTTTAAAGGTACAATGACCTGAATACATAGGGTTCATTGAGCGAACCCGGGGAACTGAAACATCTCAGTACCCGGAGGAAAGGACATCAACCGAGACTCCCGTAGTAGTGGCGAGCGAACCGGGACCAGGCCAGCGCCGTCGTGACATAAAGCCGAACGATCTGGAAAGGTCGGCCATAGCGGGTGATAGCCCCGTAGGCGTCAATTAGCGACGGACTCGAGTAGGGCGGGACACGTGAAATCCTGTCTGAACATGGGGGGACCACCCTCCAAGCCTAAGTACTCCTCGACGACCGATAGTGAACAAGTACCGTGAGGGAAAGGTGAAAAGCACCCCGACGAGGGGAGTGAAATAGAACCTGAAATCGGAAGCCTACAAGCAGTCGGAGCCACCTCGCGTGGTGACGGCGTACCTTTTGTATAATGGGTCAGCGACTTCATGTGCCGTGCAAGCTTAAGCCGATAGGTGTAGGCGCAGCGAAAGCGAGTCTGAATAGGGCGAATAAGTACGTCGCATGACGACCCGAAACCAGGTGATCTATCCATGAGCAGGTTGAAGGCTGGGTAACACCAGCTGGAGGACCGAACCCGTGAATGTTGAAAAATTCTGGGATGACTTGTGGATAGGGGTGAAAGGCCAATCAAACCTGGACATAGCTGGTTCTCCGCGAAATCTATTTAGGTAGAGCGTCGGACGAATTCCTTGGGGGGTAGAGCACTGGATGGATGCGGGGGTCGCGAGATCTACCAATTCTAACCAAACTCCGAATACCCAAGAGAACTATCCGGCAGACACACGGCGGGTGCTAACGTCCGTCGTGAAAAGGGAAACAACCCTAACCATCATCTAAGGCCCCCAAGTACTGGCTAAGTGGGAAACGATGTGGGATTGCTTTGACAACCAGGATGTTGGCTTAGAAGCAGCCATCATTTAAAGAAAGCGTAACAGCTCACTGGTCAAGCGATCCTGCGCGGAAAATGTAACGGGGCTCAAGCCAGTCGCCGAAGGTATGGGTTCGCGTAAGCGAGCGGTAGCGGAGCGTTCCGTAAGCCTGTGAAGGTCAGTCGTGAGGCTGGCTGGAGGTATCGGAAGTGAGAATGCTGACATGAGTAGCGACAAAGAGTGTGAGAGACACTCTCGCCGAAAGTCCAAGGGTTCCTGCGTAAAGCTAATCTGCGCAGGGTTAGCCGGCCCCTAAGGCGAGGCCGAAAGGCGTAGTCGATGGGAACCAGGTGAATATTCCTGGGCCAGTTGGAGGTGACGAATTCCGTAAATTGTCAGGGCTTATTGGATTGTCCTGGCAGTGAAGGAGTTCCTGGAAATAACCCCAACGGAGACCGTACCCGAAACCGACACAGGTGGACAGGTAGAGTATACCAAGGCGCTTGAGAGAACTATGCTGAAGGAACTCGGCAAATTGCACGCGTAACTTCGGGATAAGCGTGACTCTCTTCTGGGCAACCAGTTGAGAGTGGCACAGGCCAGGGGGTAGCGACTGTTTATCAAAAACACAGGGCTCTGCGAAGCCGCAAGGCGACGTATAGGGTCTGACGCCTGCCCGGTGCCGGAAGGTTAAAAGGAGGGGTGCAAGCTCCGAATTGAAGCCCCGGTAAACGGCGGCCGTAACTATAACGGTCCTAAGGTAGCGAAATTCCTTGTCGGGTAAGTTCCGACCTGCACGAATGGCGTAACGACTTCCCCACTGTCTCCAGCATAGGCTCAGCGAAATTGAATTCCCCGTGAAGATGCGGGGTTCCCGCGGTCAGACGGAAAGACCCTATGAACCTTTACTGCAGCTTCGCCTTGGCGTTAGCGGCAACATGTGTAGGATAGGTGGGAGGCTATGAAACCGGGGCGCCAGTTCCGGCGGAGCCATCCTTGAAATACCACCCTTGTTGTCGCTGACGTCTAACCGCGGCCCGTTATCCGGGTCCGGGACATGGCGTGGCGGGCAGTTTGACTGGGGCGGTCGCCTCCCAAAGTGTAACGGAGGCGCGCGATGGTGGGCTCAGAGCGGTCGGAAATCGCTCGTCGAGTGCAATGGCATAAGCCCGCCTGACTGCGAGACTGACAAGTCGAGCAGAGACGAAAGTCGGCCATAGTGATCCGGTGGTTCTGCGTGGAAGGGCCATCGCTCAACGAATAAAAGGTACTCTAGGGATAACAGGCTGATTTTGCCCAAGCGTCCACAGCGACGGCAAAGTTTGGCACCTCGATGTCGGCTCATCACATCCTGGGGCTGGAGCAGGTCCCAAGGGTTCGGCTGTTCGCCGATTAAAGTGGTACGTGAGCTGGGTTCAGAACGTCGTGAGACAGTTTGGTCCCTATCTGCCGTGGGTGTACGAAGCTTGAGAGGATCTGTCCCTAGTACGAGAGGACCGGGATGGACACACCTCTGGTGGACCTGTCATGGCGCCAGCTGTGCAGCAGGGTAGCTAAGTGTGGAATAGATAACCGCTGAAAGCATCTAAGCGGGAAACTAACCTCAAAACAAGGCTTCGCCGAGAGCCGTAGTAGACCACTACGTTGATAGGCCAGGTGTGGAAGTGCGGCGACGCATGCAGCTTACTGGTACTAATCGCTCGATCGGCTTGATCGTTCTTAGTCAAACTCATGAACAACGCGCTTTGGCGCTCTGATGTCTTCTCGTTCAACGCATCCGTTTCGTTGACCTGGTGGCTATGCCGAGAGGTCCCCACCCGATCCCATTCCGAACTCGGTCGTTAAGCCTCTCTGGGCCGATGGTACTTCGTCTTAAGACGCGGGAGAGTAGGTCGCCGCCAGGTCTACCAAACGGATGCAA
>NZ_JBEPLU010000005.1 GCF_040545335.1 Phenylobacterium koreense | reverse complement strand
GAAGGTCACAGGTTCAAATCCTGTCCCCGCACCCAAGGTCTCCCAGTCATCTCACAAAAGGCCCGTCGACAACACGACGGGCCTTTTGCGCGTTCGGCGTCGCTCGACCCTGCGATAGGTGAATTGGCCTGCGGGGTGTCAAGGTCCGGACGCCTGCGCGTTGATAGCCAGGGTCGTGAAAGGCAAGCCGATGAGCGTGGACCTTCAAGGGCTGAGCGAAACCGAGGCTGCGCGACGGCTCGCCGAGATCGGGCCCAACGAGATCGGCGGCGGCGGGGGACGCAGTCTGGTCCGGATCGTCGCCGAAACCATGCGCGAGCCGATGTTCCTGATCCTGATCGGAGCCGCGGCGCTTTATCTGGTGCTCGGCGATCTCTGGGAAGGCCTGTTCCTGCTGGGCGGCGCGGCCCTGTCCATCGGACTGGTGATCGCCCAGGAGGCCAGAAGCGAACGCGCCATGATCGCGTTGCGGGAACTCGCCCAGCCACTGGCCCGGGTGCTTCGGGACGGCGGCGAGCGCCAGGTCCCGGCCCGCGAGCTGGTCCCGGACGACATCATGCTGGTGGGGGAGGGGGAGCGCCTGCCGGCGGATGGCGTGCTTCGCGCCGGCGACGTGCTGGCCGTGGACGAGTCGGCGCTCACTGGCGAGTCCGCGCCGGTGACGAAGGAACCCTCGAGCGCCGATGCGCCCGAGGGCGAGCCCGCACCGGGCGCCGAGCATGGCCCCTTCCTCTGGGCCGGGACCCTCGTGGTCCGTGGCCAGGGCGTCGTGCAGGTCGGCCGGACGGGGATACAGTCCGCGCTGGGTCGCATCGGCCGCTCCCTGGCGGACATCGAGCAGGAGCCGACGCCTTTGCAGCGTACGGCCGGCCGGCTCGTGGCGGCGCTAGGCGGCCTTGCGATCGTGTTCTGCGTCTTGGTCGCCCTGGCTTACGGGCTGTTGCGGGGGGACTGGGTCGGTGGGGCGCTGGCGGCGGTGACCGTCGCTCTTTCACTCATTCCCGAAGAGTTTCCCATGGTCCTGGCGGTGTTCATGGCTCTCGGCGCATGGCGGCTTGCGAGGCATCAGGTGCTGGTGCGGCGGGGCGCCGTCATCGAGGCCCTCGGCGGCGCCACGGTGCTGTGCGTCGACAAGACCGGCACCCTCACCGAGAACCGCATGGAGGTGGCGCGTCTCTGGACCTCGCAGGGTGAGATGGCGGTGGACGGCGGAACGCCGCCATCCGGCCCGGCGGCGGAGCTTCTACGCCTGGCCGCCCTGGCGTCGGCCGTCCGTCCGGTCGATCCCATGGACAAGGCGGTCCACGCGCTTTGCGAGGACCTGTGCGATCCTGCGACCGAGGACGAGCCGGAACGCACCTGGCCGCTTCGGCCGGAGCGGCTGGCCGTGGTGCAGGTCTGGCGTATGCCCGACGAGGTTCGGCTCGCCGCCGCCAAGGGCGCCCCTGAAGCGATCTTCCGTCTTTGCCGGCTGCCTCCTGAAGAGATCGAGCGCCTGCACCGCGTGATCGCCGGCTACGCCGCCCAGGGCCTGCGCGTACTGGGCGTCGCGTCCGCGCAGATTGACGGCCGGGCGGTCGAGACTCCGGAAGAGGTGGCCTTCGCCCTGGCCGGGTTGGTCGGCTTCATCGACCCGGTGCGCGCCGACGTCCCCGCGGCGCTGGCCGAGGCCCGCGGCGCGGGGGTGAAGGTCGTCATGATCACCGGCGATCACCCGGCGACGGCGGCCGCCATCGCCGCGGCCGCCGGGATCGACGCAAGCGCCGGGGTCCTCACGGGCGCCGAGGTGGCCGCCATGGACCTGCGAAAGCTCGCTGGGGAATTGGAGCGTGTGCGCGTCTTCGCTCGTATCGCGCCCGAGCAGAAGCTGCAGATCGTCGAAGCGCTGAAAGCCGCCGGCGAGGTGGTCGCCATGACCGGCGACGGAGTCAACGACGCCCCGGCGCTGGAGGCCGCGCACATCGGCGTCGCCATGGGGCGCAAGGGGACCGATGTGGCCCGGGAAGCTGCTGACCTGGTGTTGCTCGACGACAGTTTCGCCTCGATCGTCGGAGGCGTGCGGCTTGGGCGACGTATCTTCGCCAATCTGCGGCGGGCGCTCACCTACGTCACCGCCGTCCATGTGCCGATCGCGGGCCTCGCGCTCGTGCCCATCGTGGCCGGTTTGCCGCCCATGCTGTTCCCGATGCACGTGGTGCTGTTGGAGCTGGTCATCGATCCGACCTGCGCCCTCGTCTTCGAGCCCGAGCCCAGCGAAAAGACCGCCATGCTCCGTCCGCCGCGGTCCAAGACCGAAGCCCTGTTCGGAGCACGACAGGTCGTGCTGGCGCTGGCGCAAGGCGGCAGCGTTCTGGCGGGCGTCCTTGGGCTGTACGTCTGGGCCCTGGAAGTCTATCCCGCGGCCGAGGCCCGAGGCGCGGCCTTTCTGGCGCTGGTGTTCGGCAATCTCGTTCTTACCTTGACCGATTCCGCCGCCACGAGCGGCCTCTTTGCGCCGCACCGGCGGGTGTTCTGGCTTATCGCCGCCACGGTCGCTCTCGTGATGTCCCTCGTCTTTAGCGTTCCGGCCTTCGCGTCCATGTTCGAGGTCGCCCCCCCGCCGCCGACACTGCTGGCGGCGGCGTTGGCGATCGCCCTGATCAGTGGCGGCTGGACGGCGTCGCTACGGCTCCTGGGGCGGAAGCCGGGGGCTGCTGCGGTTGCTAGTGGCGCATGAACAGGTTGAACGGCGCGCGGGCGGCGAGCAGATCCTGGGTCAGCCCGCCGAAGATCTCTTCCCTCAGGCGCGCATGACCAAAGGCGCCGGTGACCAGGAGCTCAGCATCTTCGGAAGCCGCGGCGCGCGCCAGGCCGTTTCGCCGACTGGCGCCCGGCGCGATCAAGGTCGTCACGCGGTCCACCCCGTGAAGGCGCAGGTAGTCTCGCAGCCGTTGAGGATCGGCGGCGGCGCGATTGTCCGGTGGGATGTGGTCGGGATCCTGAAAGATCACCACGCGGGAGGCCGCTTTCAGCAAGGGGACCGCCGCCCGAACCGCTCTTCCGGCTTCATGGGAACCGTCCCATCCGATCATCGCGGGGGCTGGCCGTTCGACAGGGCCATGATTGGCGACCAGCAATGGCGTGCGAGCGGTCATGAGGCCGCGCGAAACCAGGGTCTCCCATACGTTCCCGGTCGCTAGGACGCCCAATCCCAGGACCAGCAGGTCGCACAACGGCAGCTCGCCATACAGGTCGGGACCATCGCTCGGGTACTCGCCGATAAGCCGGATGCGCCCGCTGGTCGGCTCCAGGTCGAGCGCGTTTTCCACCGATAGCTCACGGGTGAGAGCCTCGACGCTGCTTCGGGCGGCCTGGACGGCGTTCCTTGCATCGCGCAGGGCCGGGCCAAGCGCCGCCGGCGTGATGAACGACCAGTGCCGCATGTCCGGTTGCGACGGCGCGAGCAGTACTCGCGTTTCCCCGCCGCAGGCATGGGTGAGCTCGGCCGCCGTCGCCAGCGTGAAGGCGTCGTCCGGCGCTCCGGACAAGACGGCGATGATGTTGGCGTAACCCATCTTCGACTCCCGATCTGAGTCATTTTTGCCCCAAGGCGGCGTGCGCATCCTTGCGCCAGGTCAAAGCGCCGCCCTTGAGCCCCCGCGGCTAGTCGTGCAGGAGCGGCGCGGACAGGCCCGCCTGGGTCAGCCGTAGAGCGCAGAGTTCGCCGCCGAGATCGAAAATGGCGGCGGCCGCGCGCAGGTTTGCATCCATGGACCAAAGGCCGAACGGGGCCGCGGCGGTCGTGAGCATCAACCCCATCGACGCGTTCCAGAGGTCGATGGCGGCGTCGGCAAGAGCGGCAGGCGCAGGCGCCGAGGCCGAGGAGGGCGTCGCTCCGGTCATGAACCTTGCCTCGTTGTCTCTGGCTGATCGGACGGCTGGCCGAACCTGGCGGTCGCCTGCCTCACTTGTGAAAGCATCTCCTCGACCACGTCCGGCCTTATGCCCTCAACGATACCGCCGAAGTGCAGGTGGTCGGTGACCCGGAGGCCCACGGCCTGGCCGAGGTAACGGTCAAAGTTTCGCATCAGGTCTTCGAGAGCGCCGGTTTCTTGGAGCCAGAACTCTGGAGCGCCTGAGGTCGTGAAGCTGATCAGGTCCTTTCCGCGCAACCGCGGCTCGACTCCGCCGAAGGCCGGCTCGAAGCCAAATCCTATCCCGAAGACCCGGTCGACATAGCCCTTGAGCATCGCCGGCGGGGCGTTGAACCAGATCGGATAGATGAATGCGAAGACGTCGACGTCCGCCAGCCGCGCTCTCTCGGCGACGACATCCTTATGGAACCGGGCCGGCCCATGCCGGCCCGGAATTTCTGCGGCCTTAAGCACGGGATCCCACCGCATTCGATAGAGATCGCGCCAGACGACCTCGTGCCCTAGGTCGCGCACCGCATCGGCATATGCTTTGGCGATTGCGCCATTGAGGCTGTCGGCGCTCGGATGAGCCAGGATGACGGCGTGCTTCATCATCGTCTCCAACGGCGGTGCGGACGTTTGCCGTCCGCATCCTCTCGGCTAGGTTGGACCGCTCCAGACTACCGGTCGAGCGTCCTGTCGCCTTGAGCTGGATCAATGCGGATGTCTCACAGCTCTGTGGTCATGAACTTCGTGAGTGCAGATGCGCCAGGTCGCTGGCGCTGCACAGCGGGCTCATGCCGCTGGCCGGCCGGTCGTCTGACCAGCCCGGAGAAAAGAGAAGGATATTGCGATGGAACAGGGCGGGATGACCTGGATCGTGGCCGCTGACGGCGCGCAGGCTCGCATATTCGCCGAAGCGCGGCGCGCCGGACCGGTGAAGGAACTTGATCAACTGCGCATGACCGCAGATCCGCATGACCGGCGCGCGCACGGCGGCCAGCAGGCGACCGTGCATGATCGTGTGGGCGCGGGCCGTCATTCGTCGGACGATCATTCGCCTGCCGATGACGCCGAAGAGCGGTTCCTGCGTAGCGTCGCCAGCTTCCTGGGCGACCAGGGCGGGCGCGGCGCCTTCGACAGCCTGGTTCTGATGGCCCCGCCGAAGGCGCTTGGAATTCTTCGCGACGCGCTTCCGACGGCGGTCGCCCGCCGTGTCGAGGCGACCGACGCGCACGAGCGTCTGGGCCTGTCGGCCGACGAGATCCAAGCCTGCCTGCGAGCTGCGAGAGCCAGGAGCTAGATCTCTCCGACGCGACGGCTGCTGCGACGCTCGCGGCTCGGAGCGGTTAGTGGCTGAAGAGCACGAAGTGCTGGTCCTGCGCGAGCAGCCTGCGGGTCACTCCGCCGAACATCCACTCGCTCAGTCGGGTCCTTCCGTAGGCCCCGGCGACGATCAGGTCCGCTCCAAGCCCTCTGGCGCGGGACATGAGCGTGTCCGATGTCGAACGATCGTCGGGCAGGACGTCGCCCGTGGCGTTCACGCCATGCTGCCTCAGGAAGGCGCAGACGTCTTCGAGCCGCGCCTTCTCGAGGGCGACATCGGCGTTGGAACTGACCTCGACGACGAGAACGTCCTCGGCCCGGCGCAGGAGCGGCAAGGCGTCCAGCAGAGCGCGGCGGGACTCCCGCGTTTCCTTCCAGGCCACGAGCGCCGGAGTTTTTGGCAGATAGTCCCGCTCGGAGGGACAGAGGAGCACCGGCCGACCCAGGCCGATAAGGAGGCGGCCCGGATCAAGCTCCGAATAGGGCTCGGTGACCTCCTGGCGCCGCGCGAGGACGAGATCTGCGGCCCGGGCCGTCGCCGTGACCGCGGTCTGGGGATCGCAGTAGGAGTGCCGCCACTCGGTGCTCCTGGACCCGGACATCTCCTCGAAGATCTTCCGGCTGTCGGTCAGGTTGCTCTCGATCTGCGATTGCAGCGCCTCGACCCATTCGCCCGCCCCCAGGTATGCGCCGGCGGTTCCGAGGGCGACCGGAGGGATCATGGCGGCGCCGATCCCGATGACGTGCGCGCCCAGCTCGTCGGCGAGCTGCAGCGCGCACTCCAGATGGCGATCATGGTCCTGCTTGTGGGACACGTGGCAAAGCAGCGATCGGTAGGTCATGGCGACTGTTTCTCGTGATGGGGTTTTCCGGCCGCTCGCTGGTGCGAGGCGGCGAAAGCCTTGAGGCGCGTGCGCCGGTCAGGTGGGTGGGTTCTCGCCGGGCCGCTCCTCGATAGGCTCCAGCCGCCAGTCCTCGACCACCCGGAAATGTCGTCGTCGCCCCGGCGGCCTGGCGTAGTCGATGAGCGTGATGATCTCCGGCTCGGCCTTCATGACCGCCACCAGTTGCGAGCTGGGATGGGGGGTGAAACCGGCCTCGGCGGCGCGATGGGTGATCGCCTCGTTGAGTTCCGCGATGCGGTGGGGCTGGGTGATTTCCTGAGCGCGCGCGGCCATCGACAACCCGATGACGCCGCCCTTGTCGTCCATCTGGCCGACGGCGATGCTCACGCGATCGTCGTCGTCGATGTTTCTGAATTTCTGGCTGTCGCGCGCAATGACGAAATATATGTCCAGGCCGATGTGAAGGTAGTTGACCATCGTCACCTGGGGCCAACCGTCATGGCGCTTGGTCGCCAGGCTGAGGACGTGGCATCGATCCAGGATTTCGAGGATCGCGCCGGAGGGATCGGAGCCGAGGGCTTGGTTCTCGGCGTTTGACCTTGTGTTCATCTTGGCCATCCGGGCTGGGCCGTCACCGGGGCGGATGCGGAAGAATACCTCGGTCGCGGCCAACTGCTTTTGAGGCGGATCAAT
The DNA here is from genome assembly GCF_040545335.1 of Phenylobacterium koreense. Taxonomy (NCBI): domain Bacteria; kingdom Pseudomonadati; phylum Pseudomonadota; class Alphaproteobacteria; order Caulobacterales; family Caulobacteraceae; genus Phenylobacterium; species Phenylobacterium koreense. The sequence continues at coordinate 78,552 of NZ_JBEPLU010000005.1, read as the reverse complement.
CCTTGTCCCCAACATCGTAATCTCCGTCTGCGGGGGGACGCCAGCCAAGTTGCGCCGCCGCCGCCTCGATGAGCGGGCGCTGGCCGCGGTGGATTTTCCAGCCTGCGGTCGAAGGGTCGAAATAGGCGGCCTGGTCGACCTCAGGCCAGGATGCCCGCCTCCCCGACCCTCGCGGCCACTCCATTTCGAAGCTATTGCTGCGGATGTCGGAGAGATCGAGGTCGGCCTCGACCAGCCAGCAGTGAAGCTGCTTGCCTCCGGGCAGTCTGAATGGCGCAAGGCCGACCGCCGGGCCGCTGGGCGTGAGGCCGATTTCTTCCTGGAATTCGCGCCGCGCGGCCGCCCAGAGATCCTCGCCGGGCTCGGCCAATCCCTTGGGAACCGACCACGCCGCTCTGTCCTTCCCGCGCCAGAAAGGGCCGCCGGGGTGGGCGAGCAAAAACTCCAGCCGGCCGCGTGGGCGGCGATAGACGAGCAGACCGGCGCTGACCTGTGCCATCGGTGGTCCCGGGACGAAGACCTCTGCGGATCAATGCGAGAGAAACACCGGGCAGGGCGGCGACTCCAGGATCGCGTTCGTCGCGCCTCCAAGAACAAGCTCCTGAAGACGAGGCCGCGCAAAGCCTCCCATCACCAGCATGTCCGCCTGCACCGACCGGACATAGGCGCAAAGGGCCTCGCCGATAGGCCGATCGACGGAATGTTCATCGACGGCCGCCCGAACCCCATGGGCCTGCAGATGGCGAACAAGGTCGCCGGCGATACCGGCTCGCGCCGAGGGCTTCTCCCCCAGGGCCACATAGATGCGGACGTTCGACGCCTGCTTGACGATGGGCATCGCCTCGGCGATCGCGCGCGCGGCGCGTGAGCTGCCGTCCCAGGCCAGCACGACGGTCCCGAAACCGGCGCCCGAGGTGAGTTCCGGGGCGTTGGGATAGACGAGGACGGGACGACCGGAATCGAACAGCACCGCCTCCGCCAGACCGCGGTCGGCCAGGACGCTCGGACCGATCGGCATAAGGCAAAGGTCGTGGGTGCGCGCCAGACCCGCGATCACGTCGCCTTCAAGGTGCGGCGCCGCGGTGATGGTGATCGATTGAAGCACGACCCCCGCCTCCTCGGCGGCGACCTCGGCGCACTGAACAGCACGCCGGGCGATCAGCGCGCTGCGGCGTTCCTCCTGGGCTGCCAGGCGTTCGAACCGGAAAAGAGCCTGGCCGATCGAGCTTTTGACCTCGGGTATGTCCACTTCCAGGGCCAGCAATCGCAGCGCCCCGCCGAGGCCGGAGGCCAGGGCCACGCCGTTGCGGATCGCGCGGTCGGGGGTCGCATCCGGATAGGTGAGGGTGGCGAGCAGCAGATCTGGGTACATGACGGGCTCAGCTCCGTTTGCCAGCCATCTTAGCCTGGGGCCGGACGGTTGTTACTCCGTTGAACCACGGAGCCGAGGGCCTCGTGCGTTCTTGACCTGCATGGAGCTCGCATCGAAGCGAATTTGTTGCGCCCTGGGTGCGAACTCTTTGATCTCGCGCAAGAGGCGATCGCCCAGACGCGCTAATCTTCGCTGAGCACAAGGGAGGTCATGATGACCAGATTGCAGGGTAAGGTCGCCGTCGTCACCGGTGCGGCGCTCGGCCTGGGACGCGCCACGGCCAAGCGCATGGCCGAGCAGGGCGCCAGCGTTGCGGTTACGGATGTGCGGCTGGACGGAGCCAAGGCGCTGGCCGACGAACTTGTCGACGGCGGGTTCACCGCGTCCAGCTGGGCGCTGGATGTTTCCAAGGAGGACGAGGTCAAGCGAGTACTTGACGAGGTCGCCACGAGGTTCGGCCGCATCGACGTCCTGGTGAACAATGCGGGCGTGTCCGGCGTGAACAAGCCGACCCACGAAGTCACCGAGGCTGACTGGGATTTCGTACAGGCGATCAATGTGAAAGGCGTCTTTTTCTGCACCAAGCACGCCATTCCCCACCTTAAGCGGGCCGGCGGCGGCAGCATCATCAATCTCTCGTCGATCTATGGGCTGGTGGGCGCGGCGGACTCGCCACCCTATCACGCGTCGAAAGGCGCGGTGCGCCTGATGAGCAAGACTGACGCCATGCTCTACGCGCCCGACCGCATTCGCGTGAACTCGGTCCATCCAGGCTTCATCTGGACGCCCATGGTCGAAAATTTCGCGGAAGACATCGGCGACAAGGCCGCGGTGCGCGCCGACCTTGCGGCCCTGCACCCGCTCGGCCATGTCGGCGAGCCGGACGACATCGCCTGGGCCTGCGTCTACCTGGCGTCGGACGAGGCGAAGTTCGTCACCGGCGCCGAGCTTGTCGTCGACGGCGGCTACACCGCGCGGTGAGCTGGGCTTGCTGCCCCGCCGGTCTTGCCGCGGCGGGGCGAGCCTTGATACTCGCTGGGCCCGATGGACAGGCCGGCTAAGCGGCGGGGGCGTTCTTGAAGCCTCCGCCGAGCGCGAGATGCAGGTCCACGCGGTTGACCAGGCGCACCCGCTGGGCCGCCAGCAGGCGTGAGCGGGCCTCGAAAGCCCGCCTCTGGCTATCAAGCAGAGTCAGCAGGGGTTCCTTGCCTACCTCGTAGCGGTTGCGGGAAATCACGACGGCCCGTTCGGCTGCGGCCGACGCGGTGGTGAGTTCCTGTTCCTGGCGGGCGAGGAATTCCTCGACCGCCAGCGCGGTCTCGACCTCCGACAGGGCGGTCAGCACGGTGTCGGCATAGGCCTGGAGCGCCTCGTCACGTTCACCGGCGCGCAGTTCGACCTGCGCGCGCAAGCGCCCGCCCTGGAACACCGGTTGCAGAATGCGCCCGGCGATCGACCAGACAAAGGTGTCGGGGTCGAAAAGGCTGGAAAGCTCCGTGCTCGAGGTTCCGGCCGAACCGGTCAGCTCGATGCTCGGCAGGAAGGAACGCTCGGCGGCCGTCAAACGAAAGCCCGCAGCCTTGAGATCGAGCAGGGAGGCGGCGACATCCGGTCGGCGGGCGAGAACATCGGCGGGGATGCCCGCGGGCGGCTCGGGCGGGACAGGCGGCAGCGTCGCAGCCGCGGCGAGCTCGCCATCGGGATACTGGCCGAGCAGGACCTCGAATTGACGGGTAAGCCTCGCCTGCGCCTCGCGCCGCTGTTCCAGGTTGGCGTGAGCCAGGCCAAGGGCGGCGTTCGCCTGCTCAGCGTCGCCCGGTTGAGCCGCCCCCATCGCGACACGATTGGCGATTTGGCGCGCGACCTCGGTGGCGTTCGTGGCGGCGGCCTCGGCGAGCTCGACCTGCTGGCGCGCCTCGATGAGCGCGAAATAGTTGCGGGCGATCTGGGCGGCGATGGACTGGCGAACGGCCTGAAGGTTCGCCTCGCTGCTCAGCAGGTCAGCGCGGGCCGCAGCCGACTGCGCGGCCAGCCTGCCCCACAGATCGACCTCCCAGGCGACGTTCGCCGAAAGGTCGAAGATGTCGATCGTGTAGGAGGTCGAGCCCAGATTCTCGCCGCCCGGGACCTCGATGCCCAGACTCTCGAGGGTGAGCTTGCGCCGGCTGGGGGAGAAGGCGATGTCGGCGCGCGGAAGACGGTCGGCGCCGGCGATGCCTGCCCGCGCGCGGGCCTGTCGGACGCCGGCGATCGCTCGCCCGATCGTCGGACTGTCCGTCAATGTGCGCTCGACAAGCGTATCCAGCCGCGGGTCACCGAATGTCTTCCACCAGTGATCCGCCGCTGGCGCCTCCGGCCGGCTCGCCGCGGCGAAGCGTTCCGGGATCGCCACCCCAACGTCCGGTGCTTCGACCCGCGGGGCCGCACAGGCTGAAAGCGACAACAGGCAGGCCCAGGCGGTGACGGATGGTTTTAGCGCCGCCATGCCCTCACTCGGCCTTTCGTTGTCTGACGCGGGCGCCGTCGGTCAGGTCGGCGGCGGGGTAGAGGATGACCTGCTCGCTCTTCCGGAGTCCTTGGAGAACCTCCGCCTGGGCGCCGTTGTTACGGCCGATCCGGACCAAGCGGCGTTTCGCCCTGCCGCCGTCGACAACGAAGACCGCCCAGTCGCTCTGCTCCCTGAAGAGCGCGCTGGAGGGGACGATGATCGCATCCTGATCTTGCCAGACGACGATGCGCGCCTCCACGCGAAAGCCGCTGCCCAGGCTGCCCCGAGCTGGCGTCGCGTCGGCCAGCCGGACGATGGTGTTGACCCTCTGCTCCTCCACGCCGAGGGCCGAGGTCTTGGTGAAGCCCTGGGGTTCGATGCGTGTGACGACCCCCTTCAGAGAACCTGGTCCGCCCCAGTCCTCGATGGTTACGGCCGCGCCCGGTGCGACCTGGACGGCGTCCGTCGAGAGCAGTTCGACCAGCACCTCAAGCCCACCCCCGGTGTCGCCGATTTCCATGATCGGCGCGCCGGAGGCCAGGGTCGCCTCGCTTTCCTGCGTCACCTTCAGCACCCGTCCCGAGGCCGGCGCGCGGATGTCGATGCCGGACCCGCCGCCTGACAGCTCGGCGCGCGCGCGCTCCAGTTCTGCGCGCCTGGCCTCTATCCCGGCCTGGCCCGCGCGGGCGGATGCAGCGGCGCTGGCGGCGTCACGCCTTGCGGTCTCGAATGCGTCGCGGCTGGTCGAGTTGAGCTCCCAAAGGCGCTGCTCGCGCGCCAGGTTGGCGTCGGCCAGCTTCTTGTCCGCTACCGCCCGCTCGGCGTCTTCCTGCGCGGCGCGCAGGGCGGCGGCGGCGGCGTCCACGCCAGCGGCGGCCTGGGCGCGGGCGCGGGGATCGAGCGGGGCCGGCAGCAGGCGCGCGACGATCGTTTGGCCACCGACCACCCGATCGCCCGCCTGAACCTCCACGCGCCGCAGGCGGCCTGCGGACGGAGCGGAGACGACATAGCTGTCCTGGACCCGGGTGCGCCCCTCCTCGTCGATCGTGAGCTGCATCGGTCCCTGGGTGACTGCGCCGATATCGACCATGGTCGCGCGCGGCCAGAAGGCGAAGACGATGAACCCAAGGATCAAGGCTGCGCCGCCCAGGGTGAGATAGAGGCGTGAGTTCTTCTTCCGGGCCATCGGCTAGTCTCGGGTCTTGAGGGCGACGATGAGGTCGGTTCGGTCGATGTCGCGTTTCACCAGCCATCCCGACAGCAGCGCTGCGGCCAGTACGGCCAGGGTGGCGATTCCGACGTCGCCGCGCCCATAGGTGACGGGGATCTGGTAGAGGTCGCTGCTGAAGCCGGCCGCCAGCGCGAAAGCCAGGGCGTAGCCGAGCAGGGCGCCTGCTGGCAGCGCGACCAGCGCCACGACCGCGAGTTCGCCCAGGAGGACGAAGGCCGCCTCCCATTTGGAAAAGCCGATGACGCGCAGGCTGGCCAGGTCGCGTTCGCACTCCGCCTGCGCGATCCGTGCGGAATTGTAGACGATGCCAAAGGTGATGATGAAGGCGATGGCCGCCATGACGTAACGCATCGCCCCTGCGCCGCTGTCCATCAGCCGCCGGAAGGATTCTCGCGCGTCGCTTTTCAGGCTGACCCCGGCGACGGCCGGCATGTTTTTCAGCCGCTGATGGAGTTCGGCGCTTCTGGCCGTGTCGATCTTCAGGGAGGCGCCCGACACGCGGCCAGGTTCGCGCAAGGCGCGGTTGAGGGCGTCGAGCTCCATATAGGCGGGCGAGCCGAGCAGGCTCTCGGTGACGCCGATGACCGGTATCTGCAGCACGGGACGGCGGCCCTCCCGCACCTCCACGGTCAGCATCTGACCCGGCTCGATGTCGAGCTTCCTGGCCAGCGAGGCCGCCAGGATCACGCCTTCCTTGCGCATGGTCATGGCCCGAAGGTTCGTGTCCAGGGCGCGGTTCAGGCGCGGATCGGGTACGCGGCCCTCCACCGTCCCGCGATGGCTCTTCAGCCCGTTGCGAAGCACCGCCTGCACATTCCGGACGGGCTCGACGGCGATGACCCCGGGCATGCGCTGCAATTCCAGGATCGTCTTGTCCGACGTGGGATTGACGAAGGCGATCGTGGCGTCGCTCCGATCGACGAAGTTGAAGTTGAGATCCATGGTTTCATCGAAGCCGGACATGATCCCGGTCATTGCGGCGGAGATCGCCATGCCCGCGGCGATGCCCATCACCGCCCCGGCCATACGTCCCGGCTGGCGCATCAGCCGGCGCAGGACCATGCGGCTCGGCTGGTCGAGGCGCTCTGCCAGCGCGTCTGCGATGTGGCCGGTGCGGCTGTAGTCTGCGGGGGCGGGGGGGCGCATCGCGGCGGCCGGCGTCAAGGCGAAGATGTTGCGCAGGACCAGGAGGCCGCCCGCCGAGGCCGAAAGGGTGCTGATCACGAAACCCATGACGAACGACGAGGGCCTGACCTCGAACACCAGGAAGGGGAATTTGTAGTACTCGAGGTAGACGCCGACCATCGCCCGCCCCGCCGCTATGCCGGCCAGGCAACCGGCGATCGCCCCGCCGATTGCGATGATGAGGACCAGTTTGAGGTAGTGGGCGCCGACCTCGAGGTTGGTGTAGCCGAACGCCTTCATCAATCCGATCTGCCCGCGCTCAGCCTGCACCATGCGGGCCACGACGATGTGCAGAAGGAACGCGGCGACCCCTAGGAAGATCGGCGGCGCGACCGCGCTCATACTCCGCAGCCCCCGGATCTCCTCGCTGACATAGCGATCGGAGAGGTGGTCCTCGCGCCCATAGGCGCCCAGCCCGCCGAAGCGTTCAAGCCTGCGATTCACCGCATCGAGCACGGCCTTCTCGCGGGCGCCGCGGGCGAGGGACAGCAGGGCTTCGTTGAACGCGCCCTCCATGTCGTAGGCGGCCTGCGCGGTCGCGCGGCCCATCCAGACCACCGCGAACCGGGAATCGTCGGGCGCGATCTCGCCGGGCGGGGTGAGGTAAAGAAACTCCGGCGACTGGGCGAGGCCGACCACGCGCAGCTCGCGCTGCGCCCCGCGGATCGTGACCCGGAGGTTCTGCCCCGGCTTGATGCCGTGTGCGCGGGCGAAGCTCGTCAGCAACAGGATTTCGTCGCGATTGCCGGGCTCGGGCCGTCGTCCGTCGGTGAGGAAGACGTCGTTGAAGGTCGGCGCGCCATAGTCCGGAAGCGACACGACGCGGGCCTGCAGCGGCAGGGAGAGCCCCTTGATGTCGATCAGCGCATCGCCGGCGACCCGGCCTTCTGCCGCGGCGACGCCCGGAAGGTCGGCGAGTTCGTCGATCATGCTTTCGGGCGCGCGGGTCACCGGCGCGAACACCTCGGCGAGCCGATAGCGTTCGTAATAGGCGCGCCGCGTTTCTTCGAGCGAGGAAACGAGGCCGCTCATCATCACCAGCATCAGCACGCCGACCGCGATGACCACGCCGATGGCCGCCGCCTGGCTCTTGATGCGCCAGATGTCGCGCAGCAGCTTGCGGTCCAGCGGACTCATGCCGCGGTCACCACTCGATCTCGTCGGGCGTCAGGCGGGTCGCGTTTTCCTCGATCCGCGAGATCCCGCCATCGGCGAAGTAGATGACCCGGTGCGCCATGCCAGCCGTCGCTGCGGCGTGCGTAACGATCATGACGGTGGAGCCCAGGGTCTCGTTGACGTCCTTCAGAGTCTTCAGCACCGCGCGACCCGTCACGCTGTCCAGAGCGCCGGTGGGTTCGTCGCAGAACAGGATGTTCGGGCGCTTGGCGACCGCCCGCGCGATGGCGACACGCTGCTGTTCGCCGCCTGAGAGCTGGGCTGGGAAATGGTCGATCCGCTCGCGCAGGCCGACCAACGCCAGGGCCTCGTCGGGGGGCATCGGATCCTCGGCGATCTCGGTCGCGAGCTCGACGTTCTCGCGCGCCGTGAGGCTCGGCATCAGGTTGTAGAATTGGAACACGAAGCCGACATTGTCGCGGCGATAGCGGGTCAGTTCGCTGTCGCTCATCGCGCTCAGCTCCTGGTCGCCGAACCAGACCTTGCCGTCGGTCCCCCGGTCCAGTCCGCCGATGATGTTCAGCAGGGTGGACTTGCCGCTGCCCGACGGGCCGAGCAGGACGACGATCTCGCCGGCCGGGATGGTCAGGTCGACGCCGCGCAACGCATGAACCGCGGCCGGCCCATCGCCATAGACCTTGGTGAGGCCTTCGATGCGGTAAGCGAAGTCGTGAACCTGATGCTGCGGCCGGGTCATGTCGCGGCGATGCGCCCACGCGCGGCGACGGTCTCTCGGCCGGGAAGGAACATACGATCGCCCCAGAGTGTACGCGTCCAGACTCATACCTCTGGGAATTGCATTTCGGCAATTCGTCGCGATCGCGGCGTCAGTCGTGCTCGACCAGGTGCGCGGCTGAGCGCCAGGCGTTGTAGGCGAGGGCTTCGAGGCGCCTGACCGCGTCGACCCGGGCGATCGCCCCGTCCGCGCTCATCGCGCCGCTGGCGACCGAGCCGAGCACCTGCTGGCGGTGTGTTTTCTGCAGGTCGCGCAGCGCGCCTGCGCAATGCTCGAGTTGGGTCATGGCCTGCGCGGCGGCGGCCTCGCCGATCGGGACGGCCTGATCGGCGTCGCCCGGCAGGGTCCCGATTTCGTCGGCCACGAGGGCGGCGTTCCGCATCGCCTCGCCGCAGAGCTCCCTGGCGCGCAGGTCGTCCGGCCCGCCAGAGGCCGGCGCCAGTTGGCCGGCCTCGCTCGCGACCTCGGCCAGGCGAGACGTGTAGTCCAGAGCATAGAGGGTGCGCGTGAGGCGGTCCTCCTCCTCGTCCGAGTCCGGCGGGCCGCTCGCCTCCGACATGAACTCCCTAGCCTGGCGAAGGGCGTCGCTGGCCCTCTCGAGCCGGGCGATATCCGCTCCGGTGGTGATGGCTCCGTCGATCGATCCGCACATTGCGCCGAGCGAACGGGCGACCGTGCGGCGGACGGCTTCCTCGGCCGCAATCGGCGTCGCCAGCGCCGCTCGGTCGAGGCACCTGGTCAGCGGCGAGCCTCGTTCCGGCAGGATTCTCTCGACAATCGCAGTAAACCTGTCGATGAGCGGCAAAAGCACAGCAACGCCGATGACGTTATAGGCCGTGTGATAACCCGCCAGCAGGGTGACGCCATCGACCCCTTTCGCGGCTTGCAGGAGCAGGGGCGTGGTGATCGGAAACAGCGCCAGGGCGATCACCGCGGCGATCAGCTTGAAGAGCACATAGGCCAGCGCCAGGCGCTTGGCGGTGCTGCTGGCGCCGATCGCCGCGAGGGCCGAACTCGTCGCGGTGCCGATGTTCTGGCCGATGATCAGCGCGCAGGCCTGGTCGAGCCCGACCGCGCCTGCAAAGTGGGCCGAGAGGGTCACCGCGATGGCCGCGGTCGACGACTGCATCACCGCCGTCATTGCAAGGCCGGTCACGATCAGGGCCAGCACGCCCAGCAGGCTCGACCACCAACTGACGCCCGCGCCGTAGACGGCCGGCAGGTCGGCGGGGTGAAGTTGCTCGGCCAGTCCGCTCATCCCCTGCTGCAAGGTGGTCAGCCCGAACAGCACGAGGGCGAAGCCGGCCAGCGCCGATCCCGCCGCCGACACCCGACCGCGGCCCAGGAGCGTGAGCAGGGCGCCCGCGAAGATCATCGGCAGGGCGGCCGCCGTCAGCGAGACGCGCACGCCGATCAAGGCGATGAGCCATCCCGTTCCCGTCGTGCCGATGTTGGCCCCGAAGACCAGAGCCAGGCCCTGGGCGAAGGTCAGCAGCCCGGCGCTCACCAGGCCGATGGTGGTCATCGTCGTGGCGCTCGACGACTGCACCAGCAATGTGATGAAGGCGCCCCAGAAGGTGCCCGACAGCGGGGTCGCCGCCGCCTTGCCCAGGGTCGCGCGCAGCTTAGTCCCGGCCAGGGCCTTCAATCCCCCGGTCATGACGCTCATGCCGAGAAGGAACAGGCCGACGCCGCCGAGAACCGAAATCACCGTTGGCACGCGCGCCTCTCCGGAGTGCAGCGACAGTCGGGATATTCATGTCGCACAAGCGTTGAGGCGCCAACGGCGCTTATTCCGGCTCCCAGAGCATCGTGGTGGGGACGGCGATATGCTGGAACATCTCGAATGACTGGCTCATGGGGCTCTTGGCGTAGCTCGGGCGCGACTGCATTCGGGCGAGCCAGTCGGCGGCCGCCGGGTTGCGTGCGAGGAGCGCGGCCCCCTCCGGAGTGCGGCCGAAGAAGAGCAGGTGCGGGAACAGGAAGCTGTCGGCCAGGGTGAACTCCGGACCAGCCAGGTAGCGGCCGTCCGCGACCGCCTCGCCGATCAGGCGCATCTGCAGGCCCAGCGGCGCTTGGGCGCCGGCCAGGAACGCCTCGTCCGACGGGAATCCCCAGGCCGGCCGCACAAGGCGCTCCTTCATGAAGCGGTTCATGGTCGGGAAGACGTAGGCGTTCACGATGCTGATCCAACGCAGGACCTCGGCCTGGCCCAGCGGATCGGCCGGCTGCAGCGACGGGCCGGCGAACGCGCGGTCGATATAGTGGGTTATCGCCAGCGTCTCATAGAGGACGACATCGCCGTGCTGGAGCACGGGCATCTTGCCGAACGGGTTCAGGGCGAGATGCTCGGGCGAGCCCAGCTCCAGGGGAACCAGCTCATAGTCCACGCCCTTCTCGTCGGCGGCCTGCATCGCCGTCCAGAGGTAGGCGCTGTCGGCCATAGAATGAAAGGTGATTGTGGCCACGCTCAACCTCCTGGGACGCGCCGCCTATTCCGCTGGAGAAGCCGCGGGCTTCGGCGCCGGCGATACGTCTCCGCGGCCTCGGCCCCAGAGGCCCAGCACCACGGCCTGCCATGCCAGAGCGACGGCGCCGCAGATGAAAACCACGTCGCCGAAAGTCCGGATCCACCTAAGGGTTTCCAGGAAACCCTGCTGCAGGAAGGCGTCGCTGCGCGCATACCACATGCCGGTGCTTACGCTCGCCTGGAACTGGAACATCCCGACCGGCAGCAGGCTGGTGAAGATCATCAGCACCAGCCCGCCGTTGAGCGCCCAGAACCCGACGCGCATCAGCCCCTCGTTCAACTGAACCTGCGGGCGGATGTAGCGGAGCACCATGAAGGTGAAGCCCAGCGCCAGGAAGCCATAGACTCCGAACAGCGCCGCGTGCGCGTGCACCGCGGTGGTGTTGAGCCCCTGGAGATAGAAGAGCGCCACCGGTGTGTTGATCATGAAGCCGAAGACCCCGGCGCCCAGCATGTTCCAGAACGCCACGGCGACGAAGAACGCCAGTGGCCAGCGCAGGTCCTGCATCCAGGGCGCGGTCCGTCGATAGCTCCAGCGTTCCCAGGCCTCATAGCCCAGCACGGCCAGGGGCACGACTTCGAGCGCGCTGAACGCCGCTCCGATGGCCATGATCGGGGTCGTGGTGCCGGAGAAGTAGAGATGGTGGAAGGTGCCGGGCACGCCGCCGATCATGAACAGCGAGGCCGAAGCCAGGCTCGCCGCGGTCGCCGTGCGCCGAGAGACGAGCCCCAGGGCGGCGAAGACGAAGGCGAGCGCGGCGGTCGCAAACACCTCGAAGATGCCCTCAACCCACAGGTGCACCACCCACCAGCGCCAGTACTCCATCACCGTGATGTTGCTGCGCTCTCCGTAGAAGAGTCCCGAGCCGTAGAAGAGCCCGATCGCCACGGTGGAGACGCACAGGAGAGCCAGCAGGTTCTTGTCGCCGCCGACGCGGATGGCGGGAACCATGGCCCGCAGCATGAGAACGAGCCAGAAGCAGAGCCCGCCGAACAGCGCCAACTGCCAGACCCGGCCAAGGTCGAGGAACTCGTATCCCTGATGGCCGAACCAGAAGTTCCACTGCGGCGGCATAAGCTGGGCGATGGCGAGATAGTTGCCGGCGAACGCACCCACGACCACCAGGATCAGCGCCCAGAAAAGCACGTCCACGCCGAGTTTCTGATAGCGCGGATCGGCGCCCCCATTGATCAGCGGCGCAAGAAAGAGGCCAGTCGCCAGGAACGCCGTCGCGATCCACAGGACGGCGCTCTGCAGATGCCAGGTCCGCGCGAGCGAGTAGGGCAGGATCTGAGACAGATCGACGCCATAGAAGCCCTGGCCTTCAATGGTGTAGTGCGCAGTGAGCCCGCCGATGAACACCTGGAAGATGAACAGCGCCAGGACCAGGAACACGTACTTGCCGAGCGCGCGCTGGGATGGCGTCAGCGCGCCGCCGCCAAGCGGATCGCTCGCCAGCGGCGCCACCGGCGTCTCGTCGTGGCGGCGCAGGAACGACCAGCCCCAGATCAGCCCGCCGATCCCGGCGATCAGGATGACCACGCAGGCCAGCGACCAGAGCACGTTCTCGGTGGTCGGGTGATTGCCGATCAGCGGCTCGGGCGGCCAGTTGTTCGTGTAGGTCGCCACCATGCCCGGGCGCTCGGTCGCCGCCGCCCAGGCCGTCCAGAAGAGGAAATGGGTCAAGGCCTCCCGCCGCGCGGGATCGGCCAGCGTGTTCTCCTTCATCGCGTAGTTGTCGCGCATCGCGCGCAGCGCGGGGGCGTCGCCGAAGAGCTGTTCGTAGTGGCTCGCGGTCTGCTCGATCGCCTTGGCGCGGCGTTCGGACAGCACGAGCGTCCCGGACTGGAGGCTGTTGCGCCGATACTCGCGCTTGAGCTGGTAGGTCAGCGCCGCCTTCTGTTCCTCCGAAAGGGCGTCGAACGGCCTGCCGTGCTGCTCGCGTGCGGCGAGTTCCAGCCAAGCGACGAGTTCGCGGTGCAGCCAGTCGGCGGACCAGTCGGGCGCCTGATAGGCCCCATGTCCCCAGATCGAACCGACCTGCATCCCGCCAGCGCTCTGCCAGGCGGACTGGCCCTGGAGGATGTCGTCGCCGGTCATGACTGGCGCGCCCGTGTCGGTGACGACCCGCTCGGGGATCGGCGGCGCCTGCCGATAGACCTCAACGCCCGCGAAACCGAGAATTCCGAAAGTCACCGTCAGAATGACGATGAGTGTCCACCAGTAGCCGCGGTACTCGCCCATCTGCGTCCCCCGTCGCTGATTGCTATGTCGTCGTAAGCTGTCTGAACTGGCGTCTCTACGATAAGTAGTGAGGCAGGATGACCTCATCTGCGCCGGCCGCGCAAGCTCCGCAAAGTCGGTCCCAGGCTATCGCCCGATGGCGGGTTCATTGGGCGGGCTTTTCCGAAAGGGGAGGGGGCCGCTATCGGCGAGGCGGCCCCCGCGCCTGGTTATTCGCCGATGAAGGCGAGGATGTCCGCGTTCAGGATGTCGGCATGGGTCGTCAGCATGCCGTGCGGCAGGCCTTCGTAGACCTTCAGCTTGCCGTTCTTCAGAAGTGTCGCCGAACGGCGGGCGCTGATGTCGATCGGTACGATCTGGTCGTCGTCGCCATGCAGGATGAGCGTGGGAGCGTCGATGGCTTTCAGGTCTTCGGTGAAGTCCGTTTCGGAGAAAGCCTTCACGCCGTCATGATGGGCCTTCGCGCCGCCCATCATGGCTTGGCGCCACCAGTTCTGCACCGCGCCTGGGATCGTCTTCACGCCCGGGCGATTGAAGCCGTAGAACGGGCCGGCAGGCACATCGAGGAAGTATTGCGAGCGATTGGCGGCGATGCTTTTGCGGAACTCGTCGAACACCGAGACCGGGATCCCGCCGGGATTGCTCTCGGTTTGGGCCATGATCGGCGGAACGGCCCCGACCAGCACCAGTTTGGCCACGCGGTCCTTGCCGTGACGCGCGACATAGCGGGTGGCTTCGCCGCCGCCGGTCGAATGTCCGACATGGATCGCATCGCGCAGATCAAGGTGCTCGGTCACCGCGGCGACGTCGGCGGCATAGTGGTCCATGTCGTGACCGTCGCTGACCTGGCTCGAGCGGCCATGGCCGCGGCGATCATGGGCGACGACGCGGAAGCCCTTCGAAAGGAAGAACAGCATCTGGGCGTCCCAGTCGTCGGCGCTCAGGGGCCAGCCATGGTGGAAGACCACGGGCCGGGCGCTCTTGGGGCCCCAGTCCTTGTAGAAGATCTCGACGCCGTCCTTGGTCGTGACGTAGCTCATCGTTCCATTCCTTTGGGAGATAGATCGCGTTCGCCCCGACTGGACATGATTTGAAGCTGCCGTCGCTCGCAATGCAACCTTTCGGAGAGAGGTGGTTCGCCTTGGCGGCGCGCCCCCAGCGGCGTCGAGGCTATCCGCAGGACGCGGCTGTCGTCAGGGCTGTCGCGACCATGGGGCGGCGCTGAGCAGATGCTCGATGATCGCGATCCGCGTGGCCTGGGGATCCGGATCGCCGGCCGCAGCGACCCAAAGGGCCGACAACAGTCGCGAGAGCACGCCGGCGGGCAAGGTCAGCTGCTCGGCCGGTTGGCCGGTGGTGCGCTCCAGAACCTGGCGCATCGTGCCGCCGTGCGAGAAGCGGATGACGGCGCCGGCGCTGGCCAGCTCCGGTCGGCGAACCGTGGCCAGGAACAGCCGTCGCCGTCGGCGCGACGGATTGGCCGCGGCTTCGTTGACGGCGTGCCGGCGGGTCGCTTCGAGGAACAGTTCGACGCTGCGGATGTCGTCCACCGGGGTCAGGCTCGTGTCGGCCTCCTGGCCGATGGCCTGCACCTGGCCGCGGATGGCCCCGGCGACTAGGTCATCGACGGTGCGGAAATGGTGGGTCACCGCGCCGGTGGTGAGGCCGGCCTTATGGGCGACCGCACGGTGGGTCAGGCCCGGCAGCCCGACGACCTCCACGACCTCGGCCGCCGCCTCGGCGATCTGCAGGGCGGCCGGGGTCAGCGAGCCGTGTGGCCGAGCTCCGGCGGACATCTCGGCCAGCGCGGTCAGGCCGAGAGCCGGGCGCGGCGACGCGCCCAGCCAGGCAGCAGCGAAATGACCGGCCATTTCGGCCAGGGCCGCGCGCTCCAGTGCGGGCGACCACCGCGACAGATGGTAGAGCGCCTCGGATTCGAAGAACACATGCAGCAGTCGCCCCTGCGCCTCGGACAGGCCGAAGGCCTTCGCCAGGCGTAGCCAGAAATCGCGCCATAGCCCGATCCAGTCGTCCGCCGCCTCGGTGGTCAGCGCTTCCTGGTAGAGCAGGGCGAGCGGTCGGGCCGGGCCGGTCCATTCCGCCAGCACGTGCTCCAGGGCCAGGCTCGCGCCTTCGCCGTTGCGCGGCAGCGCCATGACTTCAGTCTCCCGCGCGGCCATCCAGGCGGCGGTTTCTCCCGCACCCCGGGCGAAGGCGGACGATAACAACCGTTCTATTCCGCCGAAGTTGTAGTTGATTGCGCTTGGCGAGACGCCGGCCTCGGCGGCGATGTCGCGCGCTGAGGCAGCCGCGATTCCCTCGGCCGCGACCAAATGCGCCGTCGCCGCCGTTAGGCGCTCTGCCGGCTCAGATCTGCGAGAAAGGGGCGAAATGTGCGTTGGGCGCTGGGCCATGTGGCATTTTCCACACGGTGTTCGCGCCGTGCAAGCGCCACCCGACAACAATGCCAAGCTTCATAAATATGAAACATAACATTCGTTCGAGGTTCATGGGTCGAGCGTAGCACCCCGCGCCACCACGGCCCGCATGGTTCGGGACGAAAAAGGGGTGTTCCAATGCCGATTCAAATCCGCCGCCGCGGCCTGCGCGCGGCCCTGCTAGCCGGCGCCGCGGTCGCCATCGTTGCGGGCCCGGCCTGCGCTGACGAAGCGGCCGACGCCACCGCCCTGGACGAGGTGGTCGTCACCGCCCAGAAGCGAGCGACCAACGTGCAGGATACCCCGATTGCAATCTCGGCGATCGGCGACAAGGCTCTGGAAGCCCGCCACGTCCAGTCGATCGAGGATCTGGGCGACGGCGCCCTGCCGTCGCTGCGGGTCGCTCCCTTCTTCGTGCGCAAGTCGGCCCTGACCATCGGCATGCGGGGCATCGGCGCGCTGGGCGACGCCAACCAGCCGGCCCGCGACCAGGCTGTCGGCGTCTATATCGACGGGGTCTATATGGGGCGCGCCCAAGGCCTTGGTTCGGCGCTCTACGATGTCGAGCGCATCGAAGTGCTGAAGGGACCGCAAGGCACCCTGTTCGGCCGCAACACCGAGGGCGGCGCGATCAGCATCGTCACCAAGGCCCCGACCGGCGTGTTCGGGATGAACACCACGGTCGGCGTCGGCAACTTCGGCGCCTACACGGCGTCGACCCACATCAACCTGCCGGAGTTCCACGACGTGGCCGTCAAGATCGATGGCCTGGTCAGCAAGCGCGACGGCACCATCAAGAACCCGAGCACCTCGGGCGAGGAAGACTTCAACTCCTTCGACAAGCGTGGGACCAGCCTGACCGCCCGCTGGCGGCCGAGCGACGCGTTCAGCGCCACCTACGCCTTCGACAATTCCTATGACGGCTCGACACCCTACTACGTGCAACTGGAGTCCGCCGGCTCGTTGCCGCTCGCCCCGGCGACGCCGCTGCAGCCTGACCGCGTCAAGGAGGCCAGCATCGGCGTCCCGCTGCAGCTCAGCGAAGGCTTCACCTTCGGCCACCGCCTGAACCTCGACTGGCGACTCTCCGACAACCTGCAATTCAAGTCGATCAGCTCGTATCGCAAGCTGAAGCAGACCCAGTACGACAACGGTGCGCTGATGCTGTCGGTGTTCGCGCCCAACGGCCCCTTCGCCCGCTACAGCCTCGCGAAGGTCTGGCAGGACCAGTACAGCCAGGAATTCCAGCTCATCGGCCACACCTCACAGCTCGAATACGTCGCCGGCGCCTTCTATTACGAGGAGTCTGTCAACGATAACGCCCAGACCCCGAACACCATGCGGTGGAACGGCGACGGTACCGGCTACACGACTCTGCCGCTCGACCTCAGGTCCGTGCCGCTCGACCGCAAGAGCAATGTTAAGACGACCAGCTACGGCGTCTTCGGCCAAGGGACCTGGACCCCCGAGATCCTCGACGACGCCCTGCACCTGACGCTGGGCGGCCGCCTGACCCACGACGCGAAACAAGGCTCGCTCGACACCGTCAACGGCAAGCTGCCGAGCTATGTCGATCCGAATGGAAACGTCATCACCGGGGTGATCCCGCTGGACGAGTCGTGGAGCCACTTCGACCCGCTGGTCGTGCTCGCCTACGACGTCACCCAGGACGTCGCCCTCTATGGCCGCTGGAGCACCGGCTACAAGGCCGGCGGCGCCAACTCGCGCTCGCTGACCTACCGCGCCTTCGACCCCGAGGTCGTCCACATGTTCGAAGTGGGCGCGAAGATGGAGTTCTGGGATCGCCGCGCCCGCCTGAACCTCGCCGCCTACTCCGGCGAGATCAAGGACGCCCAGGTCGACTTCAGCGTCCTCATCCCGGGCAACAACCGAGGCACGCTGGAAACCACCAACGCCGCCACCGGCAAGACCAAGGGCTTCGAGGCCGACTTCGCCCTGGCGCCGGTCGATGGCCTGACCCTCACCGGCAGCTACGCCTACACCGACGTGAAGCTGTCGGAGGCCTTCAACCCATTCACCGGCGCCAACTCGATCATATACCCGCTCTACACGCCCAAGAACGCCGCAAGCGTGGCGGTAGACTATGAGCGGCCGTTCATGGCCGCCACCCTGCGCGCCCACCTCGACGCCAACTACGCCGACGAGCAGATCACCAGCACGACGGATCCGACACCGAGCGACTCCTCGTTCATCGTCAACGGCCGTCTCGCCCTGACCGACATCCCGCTGAATAACGGCACGGCGATGCAGGTGGCCCTGTGGTCGCGGAACCTGACCAACGAGTCCTACGCCTTCCTGCGGAACTACAGCTCCGCGCTTGGGACCTTCCTCATCTACAACGAGCCGCGGACCTACGGCGTCGAAGTCAACGTCAAATTCTGATCAGGACCGGCCGGGCGGGGCCCACGTCCTGCTCGGTCTCCTTCCTAGGGAGACAATCAAGATGGAACGTCGTTCCTTCCTTCTCGCCGCCCTGGCGGCTGGCTCGGCCGCTGCGGCGCCGCGTGTTGTTCTTGCAGGCCCCACGACTCTGGACGCCCAGGCCACGCGCACCGGGCCAGGCGCGCTGCGTGTCGAATGGACCGCCACCGCCGGCGCCGCCGCCATATACGTGTCGTCGGATCCGGACTCCCCGCGCGAGTTCATGCGCCAGCTCAAGTCCAGCGCCGCCGGCGGGCGCGCCGAGCTGCCGCTGGCCAGCACCCCGCGCCCCTACCTGCTGGTCAACACTTCGGCCGGCGAAACCCGCGTGGCTGAGCGCCTGCTGCCGCTGCAGGGCGGGCGCAACTTCCGGGATCTTGGCGGTTATCGCACCGCCGACGGCCGCCAGGTCCGCTGGGGCAAGATCTTCCGTTCCGGCGTGATGAGCCAGCTCACGCCCGGCGACATGGCCTACCTCTCGCGGATCGGCGTGCGCTCGATCTGCGACCTGCGCAGCCCCGAGGAACGCCGCACCGAACCCAGCGCCTTCCTCACCGCCGAGTATGCCGAGGTGGCGGCCTTCGACTACGACATGAACAGCTCGATGGCGCCCATGCTCAAGGCGCGCACCCGCAGCGAGGCGGTGGACGCCTTCGCCGATTCCTACGTCGAGTTCCTCGACATGCTGACGCCGCACTACACGGACCTGTTCGCCAGGCTGGTGCGTCGCGACGGGCCGCTCGCGCTCAACTGCTCGGCGGGCAAGGACCGCACAGGCGTGGGTTCGGCGCTGATCCTGTCGGTGCTCGGCGTGCCGCGCGAGACGGTCGTGGCCGACTATGGGCTGACCCAGGTCTACACGCCGCCGGCCTACTACAAGAAGCTGATGGCCAGCGGGGCCTCGTCCAGCGGCATGACCCCGGAGATGGCGGAGGCCTTCCGCCGCATGCCGGTCGAGGTGCTCGACGTGCTCATGGGCTCGGACCCTGAAGTGATGCGTCGGGTCCTTGCCCGGCTGGACCGTGACCATGGCGGTCCGGTGGAGGTGGCCAAGGCCCGCTTCGGCCTGACCGACGCCAAGATCGCGACCCTGCGGGCGACCTACCTGGTCTAGGCGATCCGACTCTATCCCGATGCGCATGCGCAGCTCCTATGGGCGTGCGCATCGGTTTCGGTTTCTCGGCCGGCTTGCCTCCCCTCCCGTAAGCTGGCGTCGGATGGTCGCCGGGAGAAGCCAACCATGCATATAGATCTGCTCAACCCCACCAGCTTCGCTTCGGGCCAGCCCCACGATCAGTTCCGCTGGCTGCGCGAACACGCCCCGGTCCATTGGCACGACGAGCCGGGCGGCCGCGGTTTCTGGGCGGTGACCCGCTATGACGACGTCTGGACCGTGGACCGCGACTTCCAGGCCTATTCTTCCGAGCCGACCATCATGATCTCCGACCCGGCGGCGGAATCATCGACCTTCGGGCGCTACAAGATGATGCTGATGATGGACCCGCCGGACCACGCGGCGTTCCGCAAGCTAATCCGCGGCGAATTCACTCTGCCGGCCGCGAAGCTGAGAGAGGAGCGGATCAAGGCCCTGGCCCGTCAGATCGTCGATGCGGTGGTCGACAAGGGCGAGTGCGATTTCGTAGAGCAGGTGGCGGGCGAGATGCCCTCCTTCGTGATCGCCGAGTTGCTGGGCCTGCCGCTGGACGACGGCCGCGAACTCTACAAGCTGACCGAGGTGATCCACACCGCCCCAGAGGCCCAGCCTCCCGGCGCGGTCGGTCAGGCCGTCGCGAAGATGTTCGAGTACGGCTCGGGCGTCATGGCCGCCAAGCGCGCCAAGCCGGGCGACGACCTGGCCAGCCGCCTGCTCGCCGCCGAGGTGGACGGCCGACGGCTGGACGACATGGAATTCCTCCTGTTCTTCCTCCTGCTGATCGACGCGGGCGGCGACACCACGCGCAACCTGCTGGCCGGCGGCCTTCTGGCCCTGATCCAGAACCCGGACCAACACCGCTGGCTGATGGAGGATATTCCCGGCCGCCTGGCGCCCGCCCGGGAAGAGCTGCTGCGCTATGTCAGCCCGGTGATCTACATGCGCCGCACCGCCAAGCACGACACGGTGCTGGATGGCCGGAACATCCGCGAGGGCGACAAGGTGGTGATGTATTTCGGCGCCGCCAATCGCGACCCGGCCCACTTCGAACGCCCCGAGGCGTTGGACCTCGCGCGGCCCGCCAAGGAGCACCTGGCCTTCGGCGCAGGCGCCCACAATTGCCTAGGCCAGCACATCGCCCGCATCGAGATCGACGCCATGCTGGTGGAGGTGCTGACCCGGATGAAGGACTTCGAACTGGCCGCGCCGGTGGAATGGCTAGCCTCCAATTTCATCTCCGGCCCCAAGCACATGCCCATACGATTCCGCCGCGCCGAGTAGGTCGGGGCGGATTGCGCGCTTTTCATACGCCGCCGGTTGAATCGCATTGTGACGCTGATTGACCGGCGTTATCTCCGTTAGCAATTCGCTAACCATGCTTCCGCGTCCCAGATGGCGCGGGCGGAGGGGATATGAACAAGCTTTTGAAGTTCGTCGCGGCCGGCGCTTCGGCGGCGGCTCTTAGTGTTGCTGCGTCCGCAGCGAGCGCGGCTGTGGTCGTCGATGGCTACACGCTCGACACGGGCAGCTTCGGCGCGCAGACCGGCGTCCATTCCGCCGGCGCGCAATCTGGCCAGACGGTCAACGGCTATGTGAACAAGGATGGTTCGGCCGTCACCTTCAGCACCAGCAGCGGCCTGCTGAACCTCAGCGTCAATGGTCAGGGCGAAGCCACCGTCCTTGGCGACCCGCTGATGGAGAACCTCACGGTCACCTTCGCCAAGGCGTGGGACAAGGTGACGTTCAACCTCGAGGCGCCCCAGGGCGCGGGCGGGAAGTTCAGCTCCGACCTCACCTTGCTGGTCAATGGCTCGGTCCTGTTCTCGTTGACGCCGAACCCCGGTGATGACGTCTGCACCATCTGCGTCGTCGACAACGGCGAGAACAAGTTCACCGTCTGGGGTCCGGGGATCACCAGCCTGGCGTTCACGTTCGATCCGGCGATCGGCTCGGGAAAGCAGTTCCGCGTGGAGGGCCTCAGCTCGGCCGTTCCCGAGCCGGCTACCTGGGCGATGATGATCGCTGGTTTCGGCCTGGCCGGCGCCACGATCCGCCGGCGTCGCGCCATCCCCGGTCTCGCTGCGTAAAGCCGACGAAGGCCTGACGATTGAAGGCCACGCAGCCACCGCGCTGCGTGGCCTTTGCTTTTTGAGCTCCGGACGGACCTCTAACGTAATGTCGCCTCCTCCCTGAACCCCACCTCCTCACGGATCAGGAAGATCGCTTCGATCCCCTTGGCGCGCGCGAGAGCCGGACCGTCGGTCTCCCCAAGAACCATCAGCGCAGTCGCCCACGCGTCGGCCCTGGCGCAGTCCGCGGCGAGGACTGTAACGCTGGCGGCGCGGTTGCGGACCGGGGCGCCGGACCGCGGGTCCATCGTGTGCGACAGCCAGGCCGCGCCCAGTTGAATACGATGGCGGTAGTCGCCGCTGGTCGCCAAGGCGCAGTCCGTGACCTCAATCACCCCGCGCGCGGCGCGGCGCGCAGGATCGGGTTCTTCCAGCGCCACAGCCCACGGCCGGCCGTCGGGACGTCGGCCATGGGCGATGATCTCGCCGTCGAGGCTCGCGAGAAAGTCGGGGATCTGCCGCCCGCGCAACACCTTGGCCATTTGGTCGACGGCGAACCCCTTGGCGACGCCCGACAGGTCAAGGCGCCGGTCGTTCAAGCGCCGGGCGCGGCCCGCCCCGGGACGGCATTCGACTTGCGCCCGCAATCGCCGGCCCATAGCGGCCCGGATCGCGGTTTCGTCCGCCTGGCCCTGAGCTGCGCCGAAACCCCAGGCGCTGACCGCTTCGCCGACACCGATGTCGAAGGCTCCGTCCGAGGCGGCCGTGACTTCGGCCGAGACATTCAGCACCTCCATCAACTCGGCGCCGACATCGACCCATCCGCCCTGGACCGCCCTGTTGAGGCGCATCAGATCGCTGTCGGCGCGCCAGGTGCTCATCTGGCGATCCACGAGATCCACGGCGTTCTGGAGGGCGGCGGTCAGGTCCGGCGAGGCGTGGCGCGACGCCAGGCGAGCCGACCAACGCGTGCCCATTGTCGGGCCGTTGAGCGTGACCAGGATGTCAGTAGACATCTTCAAGATACCTCCCTTCGGCCTTCAGCATGGCGACCGTCAGCCCGGTGGGGCGAAGGATCTCCTCGAACCTTTCGGCGACGCCGCGCGCCATCGCGACGCTGCCGCAGATCAGCACCTGTCCGCCGTCCCGGATCTGGTCCGCCAGTTCCTCGGCGTTCTCGCCGAGGCGGTCCTGGACACGCGCGCGATCACCGAAGCGGGAAAAGGCCATGACGCGGCGCGAAAGCCGGCCGTCGGCCAGCATGGCCGCGGTCTCCTGTTGGTAGAGGAAATCCGATTGCGGGTCGCGGACGCCGTAATAGAGAGCCGTGCACCGGCCTGGCCGCATATGGCGCAACAGGCCGATCGCCGGGCCGATCCCGCAGCCAGCCGTGACGAGGATGACGGGCGCGCGTCCCTTCGCTGCGCGGAATCCGGGGTTCGGCCGGACGAAGGCGCGGATCTCGTCTCCCGGCTCCAGCCGGTGCAGATAGCCTGAGCACAGGCCGTCCGGCATCCGGCGCACGGCGATCTCGATGAAGCCGTCCCGGCGGCCGGAGGCCAGCGAGTAGAAGCGCGGCGCATCGGTTCCGGGCGCCATCACACCCAGAAGGTCGCCGGCCTCGAAACGCGGCAGGCCGGCGCCTTGGGCGGCCTCGAAGCGAAGGACGGCCGAAGGCGTCCCGACTGCACAGCCAAACGCCCGCCGTTCGACAAGCCGCAGCGACACGGAAGCGGGCGTGGCGGTGCGGTGATGCAGTTGCAGCGGAACGCCAAGGACGCGGCCCAGGGCCTCACCCCAAAGTGTGAAGTCGCGAACGGACTGACGGTCGATACGCGTCAATGGCAAATGCTCGGGCCAGCCGCCGTCCGCCAACTCCGCCGAAACCGTCTCGGCGAAGCCGCAATAGGCGGGAAAGCTGCGGTCGCCGAAACCCAGGACCGCGACCGGGATCTTGTCCATCCGCTCCATGCGGGCGAGGAACCGCGACGCTGACGCGGGCGCCGCGCCATCGCCATAGGTGGCGGTCAGCAGGATCAGCGCCTTCGCCTTCGGCATTGCGCCTGCGTCGTTCATCGCGCCGAGATGGACCTTGCGTCCCGCAGCGGCCAAGGCCTTGGCCAGCGTCGCGGCGAAACCCCAGGTCGCGCCACCTTCCGAGCCGACGAGAACGACGACGTCGGCGTTCGCCATCGCCACGGCGCCGGCGATGCGCGGGGGGGCGGCGCGCCGCTTCCACCAGATCCATCCGCCCGTGCCCGCCAGGATCGGCGCGGCTAGCGCGGAAACGCCCAGCAACAGGCCGAACCACCACAACCCTTGCCCGGTGTGCAGCCGATAGGCCCATTCCCACGCCACCCGCGCGGGCGAGTCAGCCTGCCAGTTGAGCCGCCCCCCGGTCGCCTGATCCACATAACCCGAGCCGTCCGCGGTCTGGAGGCCGAACACGTCGGTCGGGTCGCCAGCCATGGGCCATGTCAGCCGTCGCAAGTCGCCAGCTTGAACCTGCCGCAAGGCCGCGAGGGTCTGGACCGGCGCGGGTGCGGACGCGGCGACGGCTTCGGGGAAGGCCGGCGCGCCCGCGCGGCCGTCGCTCACGATCCCGAAGGTCGCCAGCGACATCCACATGCCGGTGAGGGCTGAGACCGTCAGGCCCGCCAGCGCCGCCCGCCCGACGACGGCGTGCCAGCGGTTCGCGCCCGTGCTGCGCACCCGCCGTCCCAGCCGCCGCCAGCCGCCGAGCATGCCGGCCAGCAGCAGGAGGCCGGTCACGCCGAGAACCGCCATGACGGTCGCACTGGCGCCCGTGACCGCTTTGCCGGCGTCATCGAGCAGCAGGGATCGATGCAATCCTCGAACCCAGAGCATCGCTCCGGACGCCTCCCAGGGGCCCAGGTCGGCTCCGGTCGCGGGGTCGATCTGCACGGTCTCATAGCCCTGGGGGCCGGCAAAGCTGGCGATGAAGACGCCGTTGGCCCGGCGCTCCAGTCTTTCGACGCCAGGATGGGTCGCGGCGACCTTGGCGGCCAGCTCGGCGACCGTGCGGCCGCCGGGGCGGGCCTGCGCCCCTTCAAGGGCCGGATCGAGCGACAGGACGGCGCCCGTTCCAGCCAGCAGCGCCAGGACCAGCCCGAAGGCCAGTCCGGCGATCGAATGTAACCTGCGGGTCATTAAACGCTCAGAAGTTGTATTGCAGGGACTGGACGAAGCCCTTGCCGGCGACGGGCAGCCGCTTTCCCCTGGTGGTGAGGGCGACCGCCGCGTCGACCGGACGGTCCGCGCCGTCCTCGACGGCGCTATCCACGCGGATCTGGTAGCCTGCGTCGATCAAGGCGTCGGCGAGAGCGACGGTCACGGTCAGGGTGCGCCCCGACCCGACGCTGGCGCCGGTGACCGCATCGACGCCGGCCGGCGCGCCGCCGGTGGCGCGATACCAGTTGGAGAGGTGGGACCAGTATTTCGCCTTCCGTCCGGCGACCCACAAGGTGCCCTTGTAAGCCCCGCGGGCGTCGGTGAGATAAAGCGCGAGATAGGCCGCCTCGCCGCCATAGGGCTTCATCTTCGTGGTGATCGTCACCGGGCGGGCCAAGGCCGGCGTCGCCAGCATGGCCAGCGTCAGGCACAGGGCGGTCGTTGCAGCAGTCTTCTTTTTCATCTGACGCCTCGGATTATTTCGTGACGGCGGTCGCAGGACCGATCAGCGGATTGGTTGGAACCGACCGTGATGGCGCCGGCGGCGTCGCGCGCCGGCCTTCGTGGTGGCCGCGACCCTCTTCGTGTCGTTCCTGGTCGCCGTACTCGGTCTCCAGGACTTTGAGGGTGACCGGGTCCATCTCGATCTCGACGCGCCGGCCATCGCCCGCGCGCCCATAGATTTTGTAACAGCCGTCATCGGTGCGGATGCGGTGAACCTCGACGCCCAGTTTCCCGGCCCTCGCTTCGACGGCCTCGCGCGGGCGC
This sequence comes from Phenylobacterium koreense, assembly GCF_040545335.1. NCBI lineage: Bacteria > Pseudomonadati > Pseudomonadota > Alphaproteobacteria > Caulobacterales > Caulobacteraceae > Phenylobacterium > Phenylobacterium koreense. The sequence continues at coordinate 53,527 of NZ_JBEPLU010000005.1, read as the reverse complement.
CAGTCCCGCATCGGGCGGTCGCAATGATCGCCGGCCAGGGCGACGCCTCCAGCGGCTAGGCCGGCGCCCAACGCCAGCAGGATCAGAACTCGGCGCATCGCAGCTCCTTTCACATGAGCGACGGTGCGTTTCTGGTCCGCGAGGCTGACATGCGCCTGAATGAGCCGACGATCCGCGTTCAGCGTAGCGTCAGCTTGTGAGAGCATGGCCATTCGTCGGCGGAGAGTGGCATGCGAATTCTATTGGTGGAGGACGACCCCGGGCTGGGCATGGCTGTCCAGGACCAGATCCTGGCCGAGGGCCACTGCGTCGATCGGGTCATGACGCTCGCGGATGCGCACGCCTGCCTGGACAGCGTCGCCTATGATCTGGTCCTGCTCGATCTGATGCTGCCGGACGGGAGCGGACTTGGCCTATTGCGCGGTCTGCGCGCGCACGGGTCGGTCACGCCGGTCATCATCCTCACAGCCCGCGATCGCATCACCGAGCGGATCGAGGGGCTCAACGCCGGCGCTGACGACTATTTGGTCAAACCCTTCGATCTGGATGAGCTTTCCGCGCGGATCGGAGCGGTTGCGCGCCGCTATGCCGGCAATCCAAATCCGCTGATCCAGCTTGGATCGCTGGAGATCGACCTGGCGTCCCGGAGCATCTTCGGGCCGGACGGACGGATCGACCTGTCGCAGCGGGAATGGGCGATCTTCGAGGCCCTGCTGCAGCGCCCCGGCTCGATCCTCACCAAGCCGCAGCTCGAAGAACGACTCTACGCCCTCGACAGCGAGGTCGAGAGCAACACCATCGAGGTCTATGTCAGTCGCCTGCGCAAGAAGCTCGGCCGGGGCGCCGTCGAGACGCTGCGTGGCCTGGGCTATCGCCTGGGCCACCCGGGAGCGGCGGCGTGAGCCGGCCGCGTAGCCTGCGCCGCGACCTGTCCCTGGGCGTGGCGTTCGGCGTGGCGGTGCTGTGGCTTGCGGCCCTCCTGTTGGCGGGTGGAGTGTTGCGGCATGAACTGAACAAGGTCTCGGACAGCGCCCTGCAGGAGGTCGCCGAACGCATCCTGTCGATCGCCGTCGTGGAACTCACCAACTCGGTCGACGAGCCCCTGGCGCGTCAGGTTTCCCCGCTCGACGCCGAGGACGAGTATCTGACCTACGCCGTCTATGATGGCTCGGACCACGTCCTGCTCTTTTCCCACGATGCACATCGCAAGCTTTTCTCCGACGGGCCGCGCCTGGGGTTCTGGAACCGGCACGGCTACCGGCTCTATGGGACGGCGGCGGTCTCCGGCTCCTATCGGATCGTGGTGGCGGAGCCCCTCGATCACCGCCGCGAGACGCTGGTCCATACGCTGCGGGCGCTGGCCTGGCCGATGGCCGGGCTGCTGCCGCTCAGCGTGCTTTGGGTGTGGTGGCTGACCCGCGCTCGCTTGAGGCCTATGACCCAACTGTCCGAGGCGATCCGCCATCGTGATGAGACCGACCTGGCGCCGGTCGCTACTGACGGCTTGCAGGTCGAGTTCAAGCCGCTGGGCGAATCCGTCAATCGGCTGATGCAGCGGATGTCGCGCGCACTGGACGCCGAACGGGCGTTCACGTCCTCGGCGGCACATGAGCTCAGGACACCGATCGCCGCCGCGCTGGCCCAGGCCCAGCGGCTCGCCCGGGAACTGGAGCAGGGACCTCAGCGACAGCGGGCGCAAGCCCTGGAGGCCGAACTCAAGCGGCTGGCGCGGCTGGCCGAGAAGCTTCTCGAACTAGTTCGCGCGGAGGGGGCGGGAGTCTTGAGCGAGATCGAACGCGATCTGACTCCCGTCCTGTCGCTGACCTTGGACGACTTCCGCCGTGAGGGCGCTGGCGGGCGTCTGCATGTCGACATGCCCGACCAGGCGCTCTCGCACATGGACCCCGACGCCTTCGGTATTGTGGCGCGTAACCTGATCGAGAACGCGCTGAACCATTCCCCCGCAGAGACGCCGATCGAGATCGTGCTTTCCGTTTCGGGGAGGCTCAGCGTCTCCAACGAGGGGCCGGTCATCCCCGCGGACCAGTTGCGCAGACTGAAACAGCGCTTTGAACGGGCCAAGGCCGTCGGCCCGGGCTCGGGTCTTGGCCTCGCCATTGCTGACAGCATCGCGCGGGCGTCGAAAGGACGATTGGAGCTGGTCTCTCCTGTTCCGGGGAAGTCGAGCGGCTTCCTCGCGGTCTTCGATCCTCGGCAGTAAAGCGCGAGCCCGTTCAGTAGCCGAAGGCGCGCCCGCTCCGCGCTACGGCCAACTCGGCGCGGGGCGGCCTGAGACTGCTGTCGGAGCGGGTCAGTCTTGGCCTTGCTGTCGATAATCTGCTCGACGACGCTGGCGACACCCTCGCCTATGGCAACCCGTCGAACTCCTGGATGCCCATGCTCGTAGTCTTGACGATTGCTGCTCTGCCGGTCGCCGCCCTTCTGGCTCTCCAGCTACTGCGCCTCAGCGACCGGCGCGCCGAGGGACGGGCGCAAGCCGACCTCCGCGCGGCAGGGGCTATTTCGAGCGGCCACTTCGATCCGGCCTCCGTCCAGGACCTGCCGGACCCGGCCCGGCGCTACTTTCTTTTCGCCATTCAACCCGGCGCCCGGCTTCGCACCGTCGCCGAGATCGAGATGGGCGGCGAGATCAGTTTGGGTGTTAAGGAGAAGCCGAACTACCTACCCATGAAGGCCGATCAGGTGATCGCCGGGCCAGCCGGGTTCGTTTGGCGCCTGAGGGCCGGGACACCGCGCATGTGGCTTTCGGGGTCTGACGGCTATGCTCGCGGCCGAGCCTGGACCCGGTTCTGGCTCTATGGACTGATCCCTATCGTGCGGGCGGGAGGTTCCACAGACTTCGCCCGGTCAGCAGAAGGCCGGGCGCTCGCGGAGTCAGTGTTTTGGGCGCCGGCGACCATGCTGCCTTCGGCCCAGGTCAAATGGTTCCCGGTCGATGCGGTCACCGCGCGCGCCGTGGTGACGCTCCCGGGGCGAGAACACGTGATCGACCTCACCGTCGCTCCGGATGGTCGCCCGCTGGCCGTCCTGATCCAGCGCTGGAGCCGCGAGAACCCCGAGCGACAATGGCGACTTCAGCCTTTCGGCGGAACGATCGGCGAAGTGCGTGAGGTCGACGGCTACCGCGTCGCTTGGGCCGTCGACGGTGGCAACTGGTTCGGAACCGACCAGTACTTCCCATTCTACCGGGCGCGTGTGTCAGCCATTCGTTTTCGCTGAATCGCGTGTTGCGTACTGATCTCGGGAGGCTTCTCTCGTCCCGCGAGGCGGCTCCGGGCCAGCACTTAAGGCGCGTTCCCGAATGTCCTCGCGCGTGCCCGCGCGTTAATCGATCGCCATAACGCGGCGGCTGAGACCGCCCTTGATCGCAAGGATCAACTTCTATGGCTGACGCCCCATCCGTAAATCCGCTTCATCACCAGCCCGCCGGCTTTTCCGACCGTGTCGCGTTGGGCTTCACCAAGCTCCTGCGCTTTTGCGCCGACACGTTCTTCGCCAAGCGGTACGGGCACAGAGCAGTCGTCCTTGAAACCGTCGCCGCCGTGCCGGGGATGGTCGGCGCCACCATCAATCACCTGAAGTGCCTTCGTCGCATGTGCGACGACCGCGGGTGGATCAAGACCCTGATGGACGAAGCCGAGAACGAACGGATGCATTTGATGACCTTCATCGAGGTCGCAAAGCCCACGTTGTTCGAGCGATTTGTGATCGTGGCCGTGCAGTGGGTCTTCTATCTGTTCTTCTTCATGCTCTACCTCGTTTCTTCGAAGACTGCCCACCGCGTGGTCGGTTACTTCGAAGAAGAGGCCGTGATCAGCTACACGCACTACCTGGCTGAGATCGACGAGGGCAGATCGCCGAACGTGCCGGCGCCGGAACTCGCGAAGCGCTATTGGGGGCTGCCCGAGACCGCCACCCTGCGGGACGTCGTGCTGGTCGTCCGCGCCGATGAGGCTCACCACCGGGATGTCAACCACGGCTATGCCAACGAACTGGCCGGCCTGCCGCTCGAAGCCGTGGCGCCTTGCCCGCCGCATGTGGGGCTGGAACCCATGTGGAAGACGGCCGCCTAGCCCGGACCCAGCGTGTCCGGCGTGACCCGGTCATCGGGCATCGAACCGCTAAGATATCGGGCCACGATCTTTCACGCGCCGACAGGAGATTTGAGCGCCCAGGAGGAGCCGGGCGCTCTCGTCGGCGTTATGCCGCTATAGCTACGATGGCGGCTCCATGACCAAGTTTTCCTTGCGCCGGTCGGTGCTCACCCGCCCGATCTTCTCCTGGGCCGCGGGCGTGATGCCGGCCCTCTCGCAGACCGAGCGTGAGGCGATCGAGGCGGGCGACGTCTGGTGGGATGCGGCCCTGTTCACCGGAGATCCCGATTGGAACGAGCTGCTCGCCTTTCCCAAGCCGGCGCTATCGGCCGAAGAGCAGGCCTTCATGGCCGGGCCCGTCGAGCAGCTTTGCGCCATGCTCGACGACTGGAGCATGACCTGGGAGACCCGCGACCTTTCCCCGGAAGCCTGGGATTTCATGAAGCGCGAGCGCTTCTTCGGCATGATCATCCCCAAGGAATTCGGTGGCTTGGGGTTCTCGGCTTTCGGCCATGCGGAAGTCGTCAGGAAGCTGGCGACACGCTCGATCTCTGCGGCGGTGACCGCCATGGTGCCGAACTCGCTGGGACCCGGCGAACTGATCATGCGGTTCGGGACCAAGGCCCAGCAGGACTACTGGCTGCCGCGGCTGGCCGACGGACGCGAAATTCCCGCCTTCGGCCTCACCAGTCCGGAAGCGGGCTCCGACGCATCGGCGATGATCGACGAGGGCGTCGTCTGCCGAGGCCAATGGGAGGGCAAGGAGGTCCTGGGCGTCCGACTTGACTGGCACAAGCGCTACATCACCCTCGGTCCTGTCTGCACGATCCTCGGCCTCGCCTTCAAGCTCCGCGATCCCGAGCATTTGCTCGGGGAGCATGAAGAGATCGGCATCACATGCGCGCTCGTGCCGACCGATCTTCCAGGCGTCCAGATCGGGCGGCGGCACCTGCCCGCATTCCAGACCTTCCAGAACGGTCCCAACTGGGGCGAGGACGTCTTCATTCCTCTCGACCTGATCATCGGCGGCGCCGAGCGGGCGGGGCAGGGATGGAAGATGCTGATGACCGCGCTTGCGGCCGGCCGCGGCATCTCGCTTCCGGCGCTGTCGGGCGCCGCCGCCGCCTTCAGCGCTCTGACGACCGGATCATATGCCCGTATCCGCACCCAGTTCGGGTTGTCGATCGGCAAGTTCGAAGGCGTGCAGGAGCGACTGGCCCGCATCGCCGGCCATGCCTACCTGGTGGACGGGGCGCGGCGGCTGACCTGCGCGGGTCTCGATCTTGGCCGCCATCCCTCGGTCATTTCGGCGCTGCTCAAGGCCGGCGCGACCGAGCGCATGCGCATCGTCGTCAATGACGCCATGGACGTGCATGGCGGCAAGGCGGTCATCGAAGGACCGAACAACTATCTGGCCTCGCAATATCGCGCCGTTCCGGTCGGGATCACGGTCGAGGGCGCCAATATCCTCACGCGCAGCCTGATGGTGTTCGGCCAGGGCGCCATTCGCGCCCATCCCTACCTGCTGCAGGAAATCCTCGCGATCGGCGACGCGGACAAGGCGCGTGGCCTGGCGCAGTTCGACGAGGTGTTCTGGAAACACGTCGCGCACACCCTACGCACGACCGTGCGGGCCTTCGCGCGCAGTTGGTCCGATGGCGCGCTTTCGCCGGCGCCCGACGCGGGCCGAGCTCGCGCCTATTATCGGAGAATGGGTTGCTATGCGGCAGGCTTCGCCTTGACCGCTGATGTTGTGCTTCTGACGCTCGGCGGCGCGCTCAAGCGCCGCGAGATGTTATCGGCGCGCCTCGGCGACATCCTCTCCGAGCTCTATTTCCTCTCCGGGGCTCTCAAGCGCTGGGAGGACGAAGGCCGGCAGGACGCCGATTTCCCGCTGCTGGCCTGGTGCGCCGAAACCGCCTTCGCCACCATCGAACAGCGCTTCGACGAGGTGTTCGCGAACCTGCCCAATCGCCTGGCCGCCTGGCTTCTGAGGCTGGTCGTGCTGCCCTTCGGCGCCCGTCGCCGCGGTCCGTCGGACGATGTGGTCCGCGCCTGCGCCGCGCTGCTGCTGGAGCCGTCGGAGACCCGCACCCGACTAGTCGAGAACGTCTATGTCGGCGGGGCCGACGAGGCCGTCGGCAAGCTCATCTCTGCCTTCAACCAGGTCGTCGACACCCAGCCGATCCACGACCGTCTGCGCGAGCGGAAGATCCGCGACTGGCGGGCGGAGGGTCAGGGCCTGCTTTCGCCGGCCGAGATCGCCGCGCTGGAGGCGGCCGACGCCGCAGTCGCCGCCGTGGTGGCGGTCGACGACTTCGGCCACGACGAACTTGCATCCAGACATCGAGAGCCCGACAGGGCAGCGACAACGTCGCCCAAGCTCGCCGCGGACGCCCTGACGTGAGCCGGCCGGTCTATATCATCGACGGCGCCAGGACGCCTTTCATCAAGGCTCGGGGACGGCCGGGCCCCTTCACCCCGGTGGATCTGGCGGTCCAGGCCGGGCGGCCGCTTCTGCTGAGGCAGCCCTTTCCGGCCGACGCCTTCGATCAGGTCATCCTCGGCTGCGTCAACGTCATCGCCGACGAGCAGAACCCCGCGCGGGTCGCGGCCCTGAGGCTGGGCTGCGGTCCTCAGATGACCGCCTTCACCGTGGCGATCAATTGCGGCTCGGGCATGCAGTCCATCGACACTGCATTCCGCTACATCAGGGAAGGGGTGTCGGACCTCGTCCTGGCGGGCGGCGCCGAGGCGCTCAGCCACGCCCCCCTCGTGCTCAAGCAGGACACGGCGACCTGGCTTGGGCAGTTGCAGGCCGCCAAGTCGGCCACGCAGCGGGCCAAGGCGCTTGCGGGTTTCAGGCCCGACATGCTGACCCCGGTGGTCGGGCTCGAACGCGGCCTCACTGACCCGATCACCGACCTCTCCATGGGACAGACCGCCGAGGTCCTCGCCGACCTGTTCGAGATCGGCCGGGAAGCCGCTGACGCCTATGCCGTGGAAAGCCATCGGCGGCTGGCCCTGGCCCAGCAGGAAGGGTGGCTCAAGGACGAGATCGTGACCGCCTTCGGGCGGGACGGCGAGCTCTTCGATCATGACGATGGGGTGCGTCCCGAGAGCTCCGCCGAAAAGCTCGCCGGACTGCGCCCGGCGTTCGACCCGCCGTTCGGCAAGGTCACCGCCGGCAACAGCTCCCAGATCACCGATGGTGCGAGCTGGGTGATCCTGGCGTCAGAGGCGGCGGTGAAGACCTGGAACCTGCGGCCGCGGGCCGTGCTGGTCGATAGCGCCTGGGCAGCGCTTGATCCTTCCATCATGGGTCTGGGGCCGGTGCTGGCCTCATACGCCTTGTTGCAGAAAAACGGGCTGAGTCTGGGCGAGATCGAACTCTGGGAACTGAACGAGGCCTTCGCCGCCCAGGTGCTCGCCTGCCTGGCAGCCTTCGAGGACGCCGATTTCTGCCGCCATGTCCTTGGGGCGCAGGGAGCCGTGGGCGCGATCGACCGCGCAAGGTTCAATGTGGATGGTGGAGCGATCGCGCTGGGGCACCCGGTCGGCGCGAGCGGCAATCGCATCGTGCTGCATCTCATCGGCGCCCTCGAGCGGCTCGGTCTGCACAGGGGCGTGGCCACCGAATGCATCGGCGGCGGACAGGGCGGCGCCATGCTGCTTGAACGGGCGTGAGGGGCCAAGCGATGAGCGATCCTGTCCTGACCTTCCTTGCGCCGCGCGTCCTCGATCTGGGGCCGACAAGCGCCACGCCGCCCGACTATGTGCACTGGCGCTTGACCCGGGACAGGGAGAACGTCGCCTGGGCAGTCCTCGACAAGGCCGGCGTCAGCGCCAACACCCTTTCCGAAGACGTGCTCCTCGAGCTCGACAAGATCCTCGATCGCCTTGAGGTCGATCGGCCGCGGGGACTAGTGATCCGATCCGGCAAGCCAGCAGGCTTCATCGCCGGGGCCGATGTCCGCCAGTTCGTGGGCGCCGCCGACCCCCAGGCGATCGAGACGCAGATGGCCAAGGCCCACGCCATCATCGATCGGCTGGAGCGCCTGACGATCCCGACGGTTGCGGTGGTGCACGGCTATGCGCTGGGCGGGGGTCTGGAAATCGCCCTGGCCTGCCATCTCCGTATCGCTGTGGAAGGGGCGAGTTTCGGCTTTCCGGAAGTGCAACTCGGGCTGCACCCTGGCCTTGGCGGCGTGGCGCGCTTCACCAACCTGATCGACCCCTTGCAGGCCATGAGTTTCATGCTCACCGGCAAGACGATCCACACCGCCCAGGCCAAGGCGCTGGGGCTGGTGGACGTTGTCGTTCCAGAACGCCACGTCAGGTCGGCGGTGGCAGCCGCCGCCAGGGGTGAGCTGCGGGCGCACGAGCCTGGCTTCATCGACCGCCTCAAGGAAGCCGGGCCCGCCCGGCGACTGGCCGCCGCCCGTATGCGCCAGGAAGCCGAAGGCCAGGCGCCCAGCGCACACTATCCCGCGCCCTATGCCCTGATCGATCTTTGGGAGCAGTACGGCGGCGACGATGCGGCGCTCAAGCTCGCCGAGCAGGCTTCGTTCGCCAAGCTCGTGGTCTCCGAAGCCGCCCAGAACCTGATCGGCGTCTTTCTCCTGCGCGAGAAACTGCGCGGCCTGGGGAGCGCGGAGAGCCAGATCAAGCGCGTGCATGTGGTGGGCGCCGGCGCCATGGGCGGGGACATCGCCGCCTGGTGCGCCTGGAAGGGCCTTCAGGTCACGCTCGGCGACGTCAAGGCCGAGCCGATAGCTGGGGCGATCAAACGGGCCGCCGAGCTCTACGGCAAGATTTCCCATGGCGACCGGCTGGCCGAACGCGACGCGCTCGATCGCCTAACGCCCGACCTGAAGGGCGATGGCGTCCGGCATGCCGATCTGGTCATCGAGGCCGCTCCTGAGAAGACCGACCTGAAGAAGAGCATCTATGCCGGCCTGGAGCCGCAGATGAAGCCCTCGGCGATCCTGGCCACCAACACCTCTTCTATCCGCCTGGAGATGCTTTCCGAGGGGTTGGCGCGGCCAGAGCGGTTCGTGGGGCTTCACTTCTTCAATCCGGTTTCCCGGATGCAGCTCGTGGAGGTCGTCAGCCACGAGGGCCTGGCGGGCGATGTCGCCGATGCGGCCCGCGCTTTCGTCGCCGGCCTGGAGCGGCTGCCGGCGCCGGTGCGCAGCGCGCCGGGCTTCATCGTCAACCGAGCCCTCACGCCTTACCTGCTCGAAGCGGTGGCGATGATCGAGGAGGGGATCGCCAAGGAAACCATCGACCAGGCCGCCGAAGACTTCGGCATGCCGGTGGGACCGATTGAGCTGGCCGATCAGGTCGGGCTCGATATCTGCCTGGCGGTCGCCGACATGCTCAAGCGGGAGCTGGACTGGGATATGCCCGAGACGCCGGACTGGCTGCGGCAGAAGGTCGAGGCCGGAAAGCTGGGCCGCAAGAGCGGCGAGGGGCTTTACGTCTGGCGGGACGGCAAGGCCATCAAGGCCGGCGGCGCGTCAGACCCCGATCCGGACATGGGCGATCGTCTGGTGCTGCCGATGATCAACACCTGCGCGGAACTCCTCGCCCAAGGGGTGAGCGACGATCCAGATGTCATCGATGCTGCGATGATCTTCGGCGCCGGCTTCGCGCCATTCCGGCGCGGGCCCTTGCACTATGCGAAACAGCGCGGCCTTGCGCAGGTGCGCGAGCGGCTGGAAGCCTTGGAGGTGAAATTCGGCCGGCGCTTCCGGCCCTCGGACGGCTGGTCCAGGCTGGAGGCATGAGGAAGAGCTTCTCCGATCCTCAACGGCTCGCAGACGTCCTGGTCGAGCAGCTGGGTGGAGACATCGTGCTTGGCCTGCCGCTCGGCCTGGGCAAGGCCAATCACCTGGCGAACGCCCTGATCGCCCGCGCCATGGCCGATCGTGACGTCAGGCTGCAGATCTTCTCGGCCCTGACCCTAGAGCCACCGCAGCCCAAGACTGATCTTGAGCGTCGCTTTCTGGGACCCGTTATCGAGCGGACCATGGGCGGATATCCGGCCCTCGCCTATGTGGATCTTCAGCGCCGCGATGCGTTGCCGGCGAACGTTACGGTCGATGAGTTCTTCTTTCAGGCCGGCACGCGTCTGGGAGTTCACAGCGCGCAGCGCAGCTACATCTCGGCCAACTACACCCACGCCGCCGCCTATCTCCTCGACCGCGGCGTCAACCTCGTCGCCCAGTTGGTCGCCCGACGTGGGGGGCGACTGAGCCTCTCATGCAATACCGACATCACGCTTGATCTGCTTGCAGCCCGGCAAAGGGGCGAGACGGACTTCCTGCTGGTCGGCCAAGTCAACGACGAGCTTCCGTTCATGCCTGGCGAAGGGGATATGCCGATCGAGACATGCAGCCATCTGCTGGAGGGACCAGGGGTGCAGTTTCCGCTGTTTGGTCCGCCCAAGGAGCCGGTGACCGACGCTCACTACGCGATCGGGTTTCATGCCGCCGGTCTGGTCCGGGATGGCGGGACGCTGCAGATGGGGATCGGATCGACCAGCGACGCCGTCGCCCAGGCCTTGATCGTCAGGCAGCGCCAGCCAGAGGCGTTCGGCGCGGCCATGGCGCGGCTTGGGGCGGGGAGCTTCGAGGCTGGCCCGTTCGACCAGGGTCTCTATGCCGCGACCGAGATGTTTGTCGATTGCCTCTGGGACCTGCGCCGCGCCGGAATCCTCAAGCGTGAAGTGGAGGGGGCGGTTCTCGAGGCGGGCTTCTTCCTGGGTCCGCGATCCTTCTATCGCGCGCTTTGCGAAGCCGAGCCCGAGGAGCTGGCAAAATTCCAGATGCGGGCGATCTCGTACGTCAACGAGCTCTATGGGAACGAAGAGATCAAGCGCCAGGCTCGGGTGGGCGCGCGGTTCATCAACACCGCGATGATGGCGACCCTGCTGGGCGCGATAGTATCCGATGGCCTGGAAGACGGCCGCGTCGTCAGCGGTGTCGGGGGTCAATACAACTTCGTGGCCCAGGCCTTCGCCCTGAAAGGCGCCCGTTCGATCATCACCCTGGACGCCGTGCACGGGCAGGGGAAGACGGCGACCTCGAACATCCTCTGGTCCTATGGCCACGGAACCATCCCCAGGCATCTGCGGGACATCGTGATCACCGAGTATGGCGTGGCCGACTTGCGGGGCCGGACCGACCGGGATGTCATCGTCGCTCTGCTGGGCGTGGCCGATTCCCGTTTTCAGGCCGAATTGCTGGACGCCGCCAAGCGCAGCAACAAGCTGGAGGCGGGCTACGTCATCCCTGCGCAGCACGCCGGCAACACGCCGGAAAGGATTGCGGAGGCTCTGGAGCCGCTCAAGCGCGCCGGCCTGGCGCCGCCGCTCCCCTTCGGGTCGGACTTCGACGAGGAGGAACTTGCGCTCCTGCCGGCGCTTGGGCTGTTGAAAGGGGCGATCGGCGACCTACCTGCCATGGCCCGGCTGGCCATCGCGGGCATGGCCGGCGGTCGCCGGCATGAGCGCAAGCTGGCGCGCCTTGCGCTCGACCGGCCAAGAAGCCTTCGCGATTGGTTGAGCGCCTTCCTCGTCCGCGGCGCGATCTCCAAGGCCGAGGCGCGCGCGCCCAGTCACTCGATGGGGAACTGAGTCGCACGCTCACCGTGCGCGGGCGGCGGCCTGCCGCATCGAACTCGCGGAAAGTCCGCTTTGGCGGTTCAGGGCTTGGGTTGCGATCTGCAAGGGGCTGCGCGAGCGGCTGGAAACCGCGCCGCCTAAAATTGGCGTAGGCTAGCGTGGCTGGCGCCCAAGACGCCTGCGAGCCCCGCCTTGCCCGCCGAGTCCGCTCCGTAGATCAGGACCGATCGGGCGACGTGTTTCGCGGCTCCTATGGACTTCGTCGCCCATTCGGCGAACTCGGCCTCCCTCTGGTGGCCGGGGCATTCGAAGGCGAGCCCCTGTAGCCCGACCCCCTTGAGCTGAACGATCAGCGCTGAAGGCGCGTTCGCCGCAATCCGGCCGACGACGAGGAGGGCGAAGGGGCGGATCAGCGAAACGGTCGACGCCAGCGCGCCGTGCGGCACGCCTTCAATGTCGCCGATCTCGCATATCACGCCGCGTTTGACCCGCGAGCGCGCGCTCTTGAAGACGGTTACGATCTCCGCACGTCCTCGCTGGCTAGAGAGGGTGGTGTATGAGATCGGAACGATCAGGCACTGCTCGCGACTGTCACCGTCCTGAACGCTCAGGCGCTCAACGCCTCTGGCGATGGTCGCTATGTCGATCCTGATGATGTCGGCTCGCGCCAGATTGGCGACCTCGGCGGCGGTCAGGGTCTCGCCCGTCTCGTCCGACAGGACGCGCCGCGTAAGGCGCATGCCGATCCGAGCGTAGCTCTTCAGCTCGTAGACTGGTTCGAGCGCGCAGGAAACGTGGAGGGAGCGGCCGTCGGCGGCCACGAAGGGCGACCATTGAACCACGCTCCTGCCCTGGCCTGAAGCCGCCGGCCTCGAGGCGGCGATCTCCCTGCGCTCGGCTTCCTCGACATGCCGTGCGTCGACCTTCCGCGCCTCCACAGCCTTTTGCGTCACCCGGGTGACCTGGTGGACCCCATCGTCGGCCAGATGAGCCTCGCCCAGGAAATGCCCCAGGATCTCGCGGAGATACCGCAGGCAATTGGCTTGCCCCGCAAAGCGGCTGAGCGCGGGCTGGGCGATCAGGTAGTCGGTCTCCGAAACCCGGGCGTAGTAGCCTTGAACGCCCAGATGGCGCTGCAGCGTACGGGCGACATGGTCATAGACCTGGCTGCGTCGCACAGGCCACTTCGCGCCGAACCGCTGGCTCACCGCCTCGAGCGATATGACGCTCACCTTGCCCTCGCTGAGAAGCGCCGGGTCGTCAAAGCGCTCGAGCGTCGCCTCGAGACCGGCGGAGACCAGCCGCTCTACAGGCAGGGCCTCGGGCGCGCGCGTCGATTCGGCCGACAGATCATGAAGACCGGATCCGGGATCCATCGTCGATTCCTCCTTCTCAAGAGTGTCGCGCGAAGATCGTGAACGAAAGCATTCGCCAGCCCACAGCGGGCCAGGTCGAACTCGCTCGAGAGGTGGAGGGATGGGGGGGCGGCTCTCTTCGTTGCGTTGGAAAACGCTCACGACCTTTTCCACGCAACGAAGAGGTTCAAGGGGCGAGCGGCTTCAAGCCGCCGCGGTGACTTCCAGCCCACGCTGCACCGCCGGACGCGCGAGACCGTGATCGAGCCACCTCTGCACCCGGGAAAAGCGGTCGAAGCCGACGAGTTCGCGCGCTTCGTAGAAGCCGATCAGGTTGCGCACCCAGCCCAGCAGCGAAATGTCGGCGATGCTGTAGTCGGCGCCCATCACCCACTCGCGGCCCGCCAGCCGCTCGTCAAGCACACCGAGTAGCCGTGCGGCCTCGGCGGCGTAGCGATCGCGCGGGCGCTTGTCCTCATAGTCCTTGCCGGCGAACTTATTGAAGAAACCGACCTGGCCGAACATCGGCCCGACGCCGCCCATCTGCCACATCACCCACTGGATGGTTTCGTAGCGGGCGTTCGGATCGGCCGGGATGAACCGCCTCGTCTTGTCGGCGAGATAAAGCAGGATCGCGCCGGACTCGAACAGGGCCAAGGGCTCTCCGCTCGGCCCGTCCGGATCGTAGATCGCCGGAATCTTGCCATTGGGATTGAGCGCCAGAAAAGCCGGGTCCTGGCTTTCGTTCGCCCCGATGTCGATCCGGTGCGGCTCGTAGGCGAGGCCGGTTTCCTCAAGCATGATTCCGACCTTCACCCCGTTGGGCGTCGGGGCGGAAAAGAGCTGCAGACGATCAGGGTGTTGCGCCGGCCAGCGGGTGAAAATGGGATGGTCGAGGGTCAATTTCTCTACTCCTGAACTTGCGGCGCATGGGAGAGGCCCAGGCGCTATGGGGTGCGCCTGGGCCTTTGGGGTTCAGATCGAGCCAGCCGGCGCGACGGGCGGAAAGTCCCTCTCGGGATCGAACACGTTGTTGAAAAAGTTGGTCAGGGAAAACATCGCAACTAGGGCGACAATCTCCATGACGTTCGCATCGGTGTAACCGGCGTCGCGAACGGCTTCCACATCGGCGTCGCTGACCTTGCCGCGGGTCTCGATGACCCTGCGCGCGAACTGGACGGCGGCGTCCCTCTTGGCGTCGCTGGCGTGGCCCTTCCGGGCGAGGATGATCTCGTCGGCCTGCAGCTTGGCCATGTGCTCGGCCGTAAAGCTGTGAACCGTCAGGCAGTAGTCGCAGCCGTTCACTTCGGAAACGGCCAGGCCGATGCTGTCGCGCGTCTTCACGTCGAGCGTCTTGCTCAGCGAGCCGAGCAGAGCAGCCCATGCGTTGAACGCGACCGGGCTCTGCGCGAAGAGCGCCATCATGTTCGGGGTGAACCCGATGTTCTTGGTGAACCCGTCGAGGGTGGGCTTGGAGGCCGCCGGGGTTTGTTCCGGCGTCGGGACAGCAGTTCTCGCCATGAGAATCTCCATAATATACTGATTTTATGATGTATTTTTGGGGTTACGCGAAGTGCAGCACGTCGGCGACGGGCAGGCGCGGCTTCTGCGGCCAGTTTCCCGAGCGCTCGGGTCCGACGGTCAGCAGCATCACCGGCACTTCGTCCTCGGCCAGGCCGAACTCGCGATGCACCGCCTCGGCGTCGAAGCCGATCATCGGCGTCGAGCCCAGGCCCAGCGAGCGGGCCGCATAGATGATCGCCGCGGCGCCGAAGGTGGCAGAGCGGACCGCCTCGTCCCGCTGGCGCTGCGGCTGATCGTCATAAAGACCGCGGGCGGGGAGCTCCCACTCCGGCACGAGGTGCGCTGGCATGATGCCCGCCTCCACCACCGGGGCCAGGCGCTTCGGGATCGTGCTGGCGTCGGCCAACTGGCCAACCATGATGAAGGTGACGGCGGCGTCGGTGATCGCGGGCTGATCCCAGGCGATCGGACGTAGCCGGGCCTTGGCCTGCGGCGTGCGGACGGCGATGAAGCGCCAGTTCTGCAAGTGGAAGGATGTCGGCGCGCTGGCGCCGATCTGCACCAGTTCGCGGATCTGGTCGTCGCTCAGGACCGCAGCGGGGTCGTAGTACTTGGCGGCGCTGCGGCTAAGAATAACTTCGATGACGGGGTTGGTCATGGGCGCGTCTTTCATCAGGTCGCTGAGAGCCTTTTGGTAGGCCCCACAACTGCTGATTTCGAGACGCAATCAGCTCAATAACATGCTCAAAAGGATCAATTATGGGCGGTGCGGGTCTGCTCGCCCTCGCGGGCCAGACGGCGCCATTGTCCGGGCGTCATCTCCATTCTGTCGGCGAACACACGTCGGAACGCCGATACCGATTGATAGCCGACCGCCTCGGCCACGGCCTCGGTGCTGACCGCCGGCTTCTTCAACTCGTTGGCGGCTAGGCTCATGCGGATGTCGGTCAAGAGGTCGGCGGCCGAGCGTCCCAGCTTATCCTGGAAGCGCCGCATGAAGGTGGCCCGCGACATGCCGCACAAATGCGCCAGATCGGCCAGATTCCAGGCTCGCGTCGGATCGGTCAACATCGCGGCGATGGCCGGAGCCAGTCGTGGATGGCCGGCCACCGCCAACAAGCCTTCGGGCGCCTCGGCGGATTCGCTGGCCGCGCGCAGCACCAGCGTGAACAGCGCCGAGGAAAGCGCGTTGAGGATGGCGCCGCCGCCCGGCTTGTCGCCGGCGGACTCCATCCGCATCAGCCCGATGAGGCTGGCCAGGTGGCTTGAGGCGGCTTCGACGTGCGCGTCGCCCTGGCCGTCCAGGGCCCGCACGACCAGGTTGGTGGGCAGGTAGTTGCGGATCAGCCGATCATGGGGCGGCTCGATGAAGAAGCGCCCGCACAGCATGTCCAGGTGTTCGCCCCGGCTGTCGTTCTGGCTGAGCATCCATCCCGCCGAACCCCGGCTTTCGTGGGTCGGCGCGGGTGCGCGACCGCTGCCGTCGTGCAGCACGTGCGCCGCCCCGTGGGGCAACAGCACGATGTCGCCGCCCGCGAGTTCCCTGGCCGTCTTCGTCTCCGGATCCTCGATGACGGCCCGGCCCTTGAGCACGACATGGTAGGGAATTTCGTGCGCCGCGGACTTGGCCCAGGCCACCCGCCACGGCGCGCCATAGGCGCAGCGAACTTCCAACTGGCCGGTGATCGTGATCATTTTCAGGAGGTGACTAAGCCAGTCGGCTTGGGACATGGGACCTCTGGGGACTCGGAACGCTCAAGCAGCCTATCGCAGTTACGTTTCGGCCGCCGGCAGAAGAAGGGGCGGATCCCGCCGATGGGCGCGCGGCGCCGCGAGAGCTTGATGTGGCGCAAGTCCGCGCGCCATAATTTCGGCTACCTGCCTGCCATGACCGAAACATCCCACTTCCAGCAACTCCTGGCCGTCGCCCGCGAACAGTCTGAGCCGCACAGGCTGCTGTTCGTCTTCGCGGCCGCAGAACTGCCCGACCGCCCCACGCCGGCCCAGCGCGCGCACTTTCTCGCTGGGCGCGGCGGGGCGCTCGCTCCGCTAATGTGCGTCGACAAATCGCCCAGCGAACTTACCGGATTCGAAGCCCTGGCCGCGGAATCCGAGCTCGCCGGCCCACCTTGGCAGGTCGTGTTCGCCGCCGCCCTCTCCGGTCGGGACGGCAAGCCCCCGGAAAATGACGCCGTCGAGAGCGCGCTTCAATCGATGGTCGAAGCCGTGCGCCTTGGCGCTTTCGGCCGCTTTGCCGCCTATGATCGACGGGGCGACCCACTCGTCCTTTCCTGACGCGGCGGCCTTGCCGGCCGCGGCAGGCGGGCCTCGGCCTGGCGCGCTGATCGCCCTAAGTCCGCACCCGGTGGGAAGGGGCAACGCGCAGATTGGCCCTTAGGAAGGCCAGGCTGGAGATGGCCGTTCGTCAGGCGATCTCGTTCCCGGTCAGGGCGGAGCGCAATCGCAGCACCTCCCGGTTCAGTGAGATCAGTTCCTCGGCCTTCATGCCCGACCGGGTAAACAGGGCCTCCCCCAGGCAGCGGCTTTCCTCTTTCAACGCCCGCCCGCGATCGGTCAGTGAGACCAGCACTCGCCGCTCGTCGTCCGCCTGGCGCGCGCGTGTGACCAAGGAGGCCATCTCCAGGCGCTTCACCAGGGGCGTGATGGTGCTCGATTCCAGCGACAGCCGCTCGGCGATGGCGCCGACGGTGCGACCGTCCTCCTCCCACAGCGCGCTGAGCACGAGGTACTGGGGGTAGGTGATCCCCAGCCTGTCGAGCAGCGGCTTGTAGATGCGGTTGATCGCCATCGACGTCGCATAGAGCGAGTAGCAAAGCTGGTCTTCGAGGGTCAGGTCATGGGTCACACGACCTCCTTATCACGAAAAACGATATCGCGATAATAAAACGGTGGACGGCGCGCCTCCGTGTCGATAGCCTTAATTTATCGCGATAAACAATATCGCACGATAAATCGAAAGGTACGGCCATGTCCGTTAATGTTCTCTATCGCACCGGCGCTGTCGCCACTGGCGGCCGTGATGGCCACGCCCGGTCGGACGACGGTCGCCTAGACGTTCAGCTTTCCACGCCTAAGGAGCTCGGCGGCGCCGGCGGTGAAGGCGTCAATCCCGAGCAGTTGTTTGCGGCGGGCTATTCGGCCTGTTTCCTCGGCGCGCTTAAGGTCGCCGCCCAGCAGGCGAAGGTGAAGGTTCCCAGCGACGCCTCGGTGACCGCCACTGTCGGCATCGGCCCGCGCTCGGAAGGCGGCTTTGGCGTCACCGCCGATCTGGTCATCAGCCTGCCGGGCGTCGCCCGTGAGGAAGCGGAGGCCTTGGTCGCGGCCGCACATCAGATCTGCCCGTACTCCAACGCCACCCGCAACAACCTCGACGTCGGCCTGACCGTCGCCTGACCCCGCCTCGGAAAGGAGCTTCCTCATGCAAGATAAAGTTTCGCAAACCCGCATGGCCCAGAGGCGGACCTGGCTGCGCAACTACTACGCCGTTCGCTTCATGGTGGCCGCCGTCTGGGTCGTCGTCGCCTTCACTCTGGCCAAGGCGCTGCCGCCGCTCGCGGTCGTCATGCTGATCGCCTATCCGCTCTGGGATGCGCTGGCCAACCTTGCCGACGCCCGGCTCAATGGCGGCCTGGCGAAGAACCGGACGCAGGCGATCAACGTCGTCGTCAGCCTCCTGACGGCCATCGGCGTCGCCGTGGGCGGCGTCGTCGGCATGAACGCCATGCTCGCCGCCTTTGGACTATGGGCGTTCGTCGCAGGCCTGCTGCAACTGGCCACGGGCGTCCGGCGCTGGAAGAGCTATGGCGCCCAATGGGCGATGATCCTCAGCGGCGCCCAGTCAGCCTTGGCCGGCGCCTTCTTCGTCAAGATGGCGGGCGGGGCGCAGGTCGACACCCTCACGACCGTTGCTCCCTACGCGGCTTTCGGCGCCTTCTACTTCCTGGTCTCCGCTCTCTGGCTCACCGCCAGGGGGGCAAAGGCCACGCCGCCGACCGCTGCGGCTTGATCTGGCTGAGGATCGCGGCGGCCGGCTTTCGGCCGTCGGATCTTTGCCCCGATTGTCGGCCAGGCCCGTTGGCAGCCCGAGCGCAGGCTCCTGCCGGACTAAACGACCGCCCTGGCGCCCAATGAGGGCTGGGTGATCAGGCTGGCGAGCTGGGTCAGGGCGTCCTCCAGGTCTCCTCGGTCGGGCGCGACGCCCAAGGAGATCCGGACGGCCTCGACCGGATGGGCGACCGTGGCGAAGGCTGAGCTCGGGACGATCGAGACGCCGGCGCGGTCGGCGTGCTCGGCGAAGTCCACGGCGCGCCAATGACCCGGCAGGCGCATCCACAGGTGATGGCCGTGCGGATCGGCTGCGAAGCCGAACCCCCCCAGGATCGACGTCGCCAGTTTCTGCCGCTCGGCGTTCTCTGCGCGGATCGCCTTGGCGATGTCGTCCAGGGCGCCGTCGGCGATCCAGCGGCTGGCCAGCGCCGACATCAGCGGCGGCGCCATGAGAATCGTCGCGCGCAGCACGCCGGCCAGCAGCAGGGCCTTGGCGCTGGTGGGCGCCACCACATAGGCCACGCGCAGGGCCGGGGTCGCGCACTTCGAAAGCGTCGCGATGTGCCAGGTGATGTCGCTGGCCAGCTCGGCGAACGACACCAGCCGGTCCGGGCGAAGGGGCGAGTAGGGATCGTCTTCGATGATGGCGACGCCATGCTTGCGCGCCGTCGTGACCAAGGCCCGGCGCCGGTCTTCCGGCAGGGTCGCGGTCGTCGGGTTGTCGATGCTCGGGATCACATAGAGCGCCTTGGGCGCGCGTTCGCGGCAGGCCCTTTCGAAGGCTGCCGGGATGATCCCCTGGTCGTCCATGTCCAGCGGCTCGATCGTGAGTCCTTTCTGGATGGCGACGGCCTTCATGCCCGGATAGGTCATGGCGCCGGCCGCGACGACGTCGCCGCGCTTGAGCAACAGGTCGCAGACGGCGAACAGCGCGCTCTGCGCGCCGCCAGTGACGACGATCCGGTCCGCGGCCACGCCCTCGATCCGCCTTCCGAGCCATCCGGCGGCGGCCTGGCGATCAGGCTCGGCTCCGGTGCTCTCCTGATAGTGCAGGTTGAGCAACCCGCGGGCGCTGCTCAAAACGGCGGCGACTCCGCTCGGGATGGCCTTGCGGAAGTCGATGGGTTGCGGCGGGATATTCATGCTCAGGTCGATGAGCGGCCGGACCAGCTCGCGGACCTCGCTATCGAGCGTCTCGCTGATGAACGTGCCCCGGCCGGCCTGCGCCTGCACCAGGCCCCGCCGGCGAGCTTCGTTGAAGGCTCGCGTCACGGTGGTCAGGTCCACATCCAGCGCCTCGGCGATGGCGCGCTGGGGCGGCAAGCGGTCGCCTCGGCTCACGCGACCCAGCCGGATATCGGCCTCAAGCGCCTCGACGATCCCGAGATACTTCATCCGGGCGTCTTCGATCAGCCGTGGCTTCCACATGGGCCCCTCCTCAGATGTACGGCTATTTAGCATACGGTTGCGTCTTGGCGTGTGGCCTCCGTGTGGGAGTTGTTGGACCGCTCTTGGGCAGTGGTGGGGGTAGAGCCCCCGGCCGGGGCAGGGCCGAGGGCTCCGGGCGGGCGGGGAGGGGGGAACTACTCCCGGGCGCGCGCCTGTTCGGGCGACATCTGGATCGGCATCATGTTGACGTTGGCGTTGTGGATGACCCACAGCGAGCCGGCGACGACCGTGGCGATCAGCAGAATGGTCAGGACGAATATCGCGGTGTTGCTCCGCTGCTCGGGCGAGGCGCCGAGGTGGAGGAAGAAGCCGAGCTGGACCAGCAGCTGGATGACTGCCAGCACGGTGATCGCCGGAAGTTGCGTCTCCCGGGGGATGAGGCCGCTCATCACCGCCGCGAAGGAGAGCGCCGTCAGCCCCAACGACAGGACAAACCCGACCGTATAGGCCTTCAGTCCGCCATGGCTCGCTGCGCGTGCGCCAGCCATCAGATCGCTCCCCGCAGATAGACGAAGGTGAAGACGCAGACCCAGACCAGGTCGAGGAAGTGCCAGAAGAGGCTGACGCAGGCGAGCCGCCGCCGCACGACCCCGTCCAGTCCGAAGCGGTAGACCTGGTGGATCATCACGGCGAGCCAGACGAGGCCGGCCGTGACGTGCAGGCCATGCGTCCCGACGAGGGTGAAATAGCCGGAGAGGAAAGCGCTGCGGCCAGGCGTTGCGCCTTCGCCGATCAACAGGCCGAACTCGTGAACCTCCATGCCGATGAACGCCGCGCCAACCAGGGCGGTGGCCGCCAGCCAGAAGATCACCCTGCCGGGGTCGCCCGTCTGGATGTTCAGGGCCGCGACGCCGAAGGTGAAACTGCTCACCAGCAGCAGGACCGTCTCGACGGCGACGTAGGGAAGGTCGAACAGCTCGCGCCCGCTCGGGCCGCCGGCGACGTTTTCGGCGAGCACCGCGAAGGTCGCGAACAGGCAGGCGAAGATGAGGCAATCGCCCATCAGGTAGATCCAGAAGCCGAGAACGGTCCTGGAGCCGTCATCATGGGCGTGGTGCGCCTCGGCGGTGGTCGGCTCGATCACCGCCAGGGACGAGGAGGAGACGGAAATGTTCATGCTTACGCTGCCTTGGTCAGGAGCGCGTGGCGCTCCTTCTCGATGCGCTCGACCTCGGCGGCCGGGACGTAATAGTCGGTGTCGCGGTCGTAGCTGCGGGCGATGAATGCAGCGCACATGCCGGCCAGGCCTGCCGCTGCGATCGCCCACATGTGCCAGACGAGCGCGAAGCACAGGACGAAGCTGAAGGCGGCGATCACGAAGCCGGCCGACGTGTTCTTCGGCATGTGGATGTCCTCGTAGCGGTCCGGCTTGCGCCAGGCCCGGCCGAGTTCCTTGTCCTCCCAGTGCTGCTCAAGCGAGGTGATGTGAGGGATGTGCGCGAAGTTGTAGAAGGGCGCCGGCGAGGCGGTCGACCATTCCAGGCTTCGCGCGTCCCAGGGATCGCCGGTCAGGTCACGGTTCTGCTTTCGGTCCCTGATGCTCACATAGATCTGGACGAGGATGGCCAGGATGCCGATGCCGATGATGACCGCGCCAATCAGGGCCACGACCAGATAGGGCTGCCAGTCGGGCATGTCGTAGTGGTTCATCCGCCGCGTCATCCCTTTGAGGCCGAGGATGTAGAGCGGCGTGAAGGCGAGCCAGTAGCCGACCAACCAGCACCAGAACGAGACCTTCCCCCAGAACTCGTTCAGCTTGAAGCCGAACACCTTGGGGAACCAGAAGCTCATGCCCGCCAGGCAGCCATAGACCACGCCGCCGATGATAACGTTGTGGAAGTGCGCCACCAGGAACAGCGAGTTGTGCAGCACGAAGTCCGCGCCCGGCACCGCGAGCAGCACGCCGGTCATGCCGCCGATGACGAAGGTGAACATGAAGCCGATCGTCCACAGCGTCGCCGAGTGGAAGCGGATCCGGCCCTGGTACATGGTGAAGAGCCAGTTGAAGAGCTTCACGCCGGTCGGGATCGAAATGATCGTCGTCATGATGCCGAAGAAGGCATTGACGTTGGCGCCCGATCCCATAGTGAAGAAGTGGTGCAGCCAGACGAAGAACGACAGCACGCCGATGGACGAGGTGGCGTAGACCATCGACTTGTAGCCGAACAGCGGCTTGCCGGAGAAGGTCGCGATGACCTCCGAATACACTCCGAAACAGGGCAGGATCAGTACGTAGACCTCTGGGTGGCCCCAGATCCAGATGAGGTTGATGTACATCATGGCATTCCCACCAAGCTCGTTGGTGAAGAAGTGCATGCCCAGGTAGCGGTCCATGGTGAGCAGGCCGAGCGTCGCGGTCAGCACCGGGAAGATCGCCACGATCAATACGTTGGTGATCAGCGCGGTCCAGACGAAGACCGGCATTTTCATCAGGTTCATGCCGGGCGCCCGCATGCGCAGGATCGTGACCACGAAGTTCACGCCGGCCAGTGTCGTGCCTAGCCCTGAAACCTGTAGCGACCATATGAAGTAGTCGACGCCGGTGGTTGGGCTGTAGGCGATCCCCGAGAGCGGCGGATAGGCGACCCAGCCCGTGGCGGCGAAGTCGCCGACCCACATCGAGACCATCACCAGCGCCGCGCCCGCCGCCGACAGCCAGAAGCCCAGCGAGTTGACGAACGGGAAGGCGACGTCGCGCGCGCCCAACTGCAGGGGTACGACCACGTTCATCAGGCCGAGGATGAAGGGCGTGGCCACGAAGAAGATCATGATCACGCCGTGCGCCGTGAAAATCTGATCGTAGTGGTGCGGCGGCAGGTATCCGGCCGCGTCGTTCGCGGCCATCGCCTGCTGGGCGCGCATCATGATGGCGTCGGCGAAGCCACGCAGCAGCATGACCAGGCCGAGGCCGAAGTACATGACGCCGATCTTCTTGTGGTCGACGGTGGTGATCCACTCGGACCACAGGTACCCCCACTTGCGGTGATAGGTGATCAGGGCAAGGGCGGCGATCCCTGCCAGAACGACAACGACGCCAGTCCCCATGATGATGGGTTCGTGGAGCGGGATCGCGTCGAGCGAGAACTTCCCAAACACTAGTAGATCCTCTGCAATGCCAGCCCGTCGGGCGTGCAAATTCCACCTTCCAGGGCGAGCGCCGGCATGCGTCCGACCATGAAGCGGTCGACGATGCTGTCGAACAGGCCGGGCGATACCCGCGCGTAGACCGTCGAGGGGGTGTCGAAGCTGGGCTGCTCGAGGTCGCGGTAAGCGGCCTCATCCAGGACGAGCGGGGCTGGCGCCGACCGCGCGCGCTTCACCCACGCGTCGAATTCGTCATGCGGCACAGCGACAGCGTTGAACTGCATGTCGGAAAAGCCTGGACCGCTGAAGGCGGCCGACCGGCCCGCATAGGTGCCCGGCTCGTCTGCGATCAGGTGCAGCTTCGTCTGCATCCCGGCCATGGCATAGATCTGGCTGCCCAGTTGCGGGATGAAGAACGAATTCATCATCGACGCCGAGGTCAGGCGGAAATTGATCGGCGCGCCGACCGGCACCGTGAGCTGGTTGACCGTGGCGATCCCGTAGTCGGGATAGATGAACAGCCATTTCCAATCGAGCGCGACGACCTCGACGTTGACCGGTTTCACCTGCGATTCCAGCGGCCTGTAGGGGTCCAGGGCGTGGGTGGTCCGCCAGATCAGGACCGCGAGGATGGCGACGATCACGCAGGGGATCGACCAGACGACTACCTCGATCTTCGTGGAGTGCGCCCAGGTCGGCGAATAGGTCGCCTTGGTGTTCCCGGCTCTGTAGCGCCAGGCGAAGACCAGGGTCAGCACCATCACCGGAATGACCACGAGCAGCATCAGGCCGCTGGCGATCAGGATCAGGTCCTTCTCCTGCTCGCCGATCGAACCTTTCGGGTTGAGCAGTTCCATGTGGCTGCAGGCGGAGAGCGGCAGCAAGAGGAGGGGCAGGGCAATGCGGCCAAGGCGGGCCCGCAACTTGCCGAGCGGCGGCGGAGCCTCTTCGGAAGGCCGTGATGATCGGCGGAGCGGCAAATCAATATCCTTCTGAGCCTGGTGGCGGCCTCGGCTCGATGGGCTGTCTAGGGCGTGTTGTCTGTTTCGATGGCCTGACAAATGCCGTCAAATGTATGGAGGTCAAGGGTACTCGCACGCCTTGGACAAAATGCCCAACCTAGCGTCCAAGGCCTTCTTGTGGAGCGAGTTAGTGGTGCCCTGCCGCCTAATTTCTGGCGAGATAGATTGATTTTAAAGGATTTAGTGTCTCAGTCAGGCAGCTCGACGTTCGGCGCGAGTGTCTGGCTCCATCGCGCTGCAGGCGTTGATAGCCAGGCGTGGCCTGTCTATTGTGTAAGGGAATTGGGCGTACAAATTAGCGCGTTATGTATGGCTGCCCTCGATGGGGCATCGCAACGGTGAAGGCTATGGATTTCGACTCAAGGTTCCGCGACCTCATCGCGGGCATGAAGCTGGACGGTCGCTATCGGACGTTCATCGAACTCGAGCGCGTAGCCGGCGCGTTTCCGACAGCGCTCTGGCATCGCCCGGACGGGCAGGCGCAGGCCGTCACCGTCTGGTGCAGCAACGACTATCTCGGCATGGGCCAGCATCCCAGCGTTCTGGCGGCGATGCACGAAGCCATCGACCTCTCCGGCGCGGGCGCCGGCGGCACCCGCAACATCTCCGGCACCAACCGCCAGCACGTCGCGCTTGAGACCGAACTGGCCGAGCTCCACGGCAAGGAGGCGGCGCTGATCTTCACCTCTGGCTGGATCTCGAACCTCGCTGCGCTCGGGGCGCTGGGCCGCGTTCTTCCGAATAGCGTCATCTTCTCCGACGCCCAGAACCACAATTCGATGATCGAAGGCATCCGCCGCTCGGGAGCTGAGAAGCTCATCTTCCGGCATAATGACGCGGCTCACCTCGACGAGTTGATGAGCCGCGTCGATCCCGATCGCCCGAAGATCGTCGCCTTCGAGAGCGTCTATAGCATGGACGGCGACATCGCCCCGATCGCGGCCATCTGCGACGTGGCCGAAAAGCACGGGGCCATCACCTATCTCGACGAGGTCCACGCCGTCGGCCTCTACGGACCGCGTGGCGGCGGCATCGCCGAACGCGAAGGTCTCGCCCAACGGCTAACCATCATCGAAGGGACCCTGGCCAAGGCGTTCGGCGTCATGGGCGGCTATGTCGCCGGTCCGGCCATCCTGATCGACGTGATCCGCAGTCTCGCCGACAGCTTCATCTTCACGACCTCGCTCTGCCCGCATCTGGCCGCTGGCGCGCTCGCCGCGGTCCAGCACGTCAAGGCTCATCCCGAAGACCGCGCGCTCCAGGCGGCCAATGCGGCCAGGCTCAAGGCTATGCTCGAGGAGGCCGGCCTGCCGGTGCTCGACACGCCTAGCCACATCCTGCCGGTCATCGTCGGCGACGCGCATCTCTGCCGGCGCATCAGCGAACGACTCCTGGCCGCGCACGGCATCTACGTCCAGCCGATCAACTATCCGACCGTCGCGCGCGGACAGGAACGCCTGCGGATCACCCCGACGCCCTTCCACACCGAGGCGCATATGCACGCGCTGATCAATGCGCTGATCGCCGTCGGCCGCGACCTCGGCTGGCCCGGCGCGCAGCAGGCGGCCTGAGGCCTTCTGCACGTTGGACGTAGCCGCCGAGCCTGGCGGAATCGGGACGCTGTCGGATGCCGCGCGATTTCGCCGTCTGAGCAAGGCGGGAAGCGCTCGGCGACGTCGTAAAATCTTCGCGCAATCCGACTAAGGGGCGCCTTCTTCCGAAGGAGATGGCGTTGCACGATCCGATCGCATGGATCGCCGAACGGATCGTGCCTCACGAGCCTGACGTCCGGCGCTGGCTTCAGCGCTCGACCCTTGGCGGGTTCGACCCCGATGACGCGATACAGGAGGCCTATGCCCGCATCGCGGCAGCCTCCAACCTGGCCGCGGTCCGCGAACCGCGCGCCTATTTCTTCACGGTCGTCCGCAACGTCATACTCGAACAGATGCGGCGAGCGCGGATCACGCCGATTGCGGTCGTGGCGGATTTGCAGTCTTCGTTCGTCGTAGATGAAGGGGCCGATCCCGAGAGGATCGCCGCCGGGAGGGACGAACTGCGCCAGGTGTTCGGCATGATTCAGCGACTGCCACAGAAGCTCCGCCAGGTCCTGTTGATGCGGCGTGTGGAGGGCTTGCCGCAAAAGGAGATCGCGCGCCGCCTGGGCGTGCCGGAGAGCACCGTCGAGAAGCGCTCGGCCAAGGCGCTGCGCCTCTTGCTGGCCGACCTGTCGGCGGAGGATGGGTTGGCGCCGCCCCGAGCCTTGAGGCGGCGCGAATGGCGGTAGACTCGCAGAAGGCCCTGGAGTGCGAGGCCGCCGAGTGGGCGGTCGCCATGGATCGCGGCCTCACGCCGGATGAGCGGATCTCGCTGGACCTCTGGCTCGCCGGGGACCCTCGCCGCCAGGGCGCGCTCGTGCGCGCACAGGCCGTCTGGGCCGCAGCGGTGGGGGCGGCTCATCTAAAATCTGCCCCACGACGCCGGATCGGGCGGCGGGGAGTGCTGGCCGGCGGCCTCGCCGCCAGCGTCGCCGTTCTGGTGGGCGCGGGCGTCCAGTTCGTAAGGGGACAGAACGTTCGGACCGTCCGGGGAGAGGTGCGCCGTTTCCCCATGGCCGACGGCTCCGAAGCAGTGATGAACTCACAGACCCAACTCGTCGTGCGCTATTCCGAGGCCCAGCGGCGGATCGACCTGCGAGCCGGGGAGGCTTGGTTCGACGTTGCAAAGGACGCCGGGCGTCCCTTCGTCGTCGCGACCTCGACCGCGACGGTGACTGCAGTTGGCACGGCATTCTCGGTTCGAGAAATCGGCGATTCCACCGAGGTCGTGGTGTCGGAAGGAACCGTGCGTATCCGTGGGGAGGGCGATAGCCGGGACATGCTGCTTTCCGAGGGCGGGAGCCTGCGCCTGGACAAGCGCAAGCCGATGCAGAGGAGCCAACTCGACCCTGGCCGCATCCGCCGGCGCCTAGCCTGGCGCGACGGCCTGATCATGCTGGACGGTGAGACGCTCTCGGAGGCGGCCGCAGAGTTCAATCAGTATGGCTCGCGGCCTATCCGCGTCGCGCCCGAGATCGCCGAACGCAGGGTGGTCGGGGTGTTCAGAATTTTGGACGCAGAGGGTTTCGCGCGCGCCAATGCCGAGCTCCTTTCGACGAGGATCGAGGTGCATGACCACGAAATCCTGTTGGGCTCCATGACGGGGTCATAGAAGCTTCACAACAAATATTGGCCTCCGCGTGGAGGAAGTTCCCGCGGGCTTCATCGTCCACCTTCGAAAACACAAATTTCGGGGTGCGATTATGGTCTCCAATCTCCACCGCGGGGCCGCCGTCTGGGCGAGCGGCGTGTCGGTCGTCGCGATGGGCGTGGCCTGGGGCGCTCAGGCCCAGGTGCGCCGTTTCGACGTGCCGGCTCAGGCGGCGCAGAGCGGCGTGCAGGAACTCGGCCGGCAATCTGGTCTGCAACTGCTCGCCGCGCAGGAAGACCTCGTCGGTCGCCGGACCGCGGCTGTCGTCGGTGACTTCGATGCGCGTGAGGGCGTCCAGCGTGGGCTAAAGGGCAGCGGACTGGCTGTCCGCTCCGACAGCGGCCGCACCCTCACCCTGGGCGTGGCCCGGTCTGATGGTTCCGTCATCGGCCGGGTCTTCGATCCTGCCAGTGGCGAGTACATGCGCAACGCCATCGTTCGCCTCACCACCTCGGGCGGGGAGAGCCGCGCCACCACCTCGGGCGAGCGGGGCGAGTTCCGCCTGACCGAAGTGCCCACGGGCGCGGCGCAGGTCACGGTGAGCTTCATGGGCTTCGCCGATCAGACCCTGAAAGTCGATGTCGCGTCCGGCGCGACGACCAATATCGAGATCAGCCTTCGGCGTCCGGCCGACGCAGAAGCTGTCGTCGTGGAAGATGTTATCGTCACGGCCTCCGTCCGCGATGGCGACGCGCGCGCGATCATGAGCCAGCGCGAGTCGATGGATATCAAGAACAGCCTCTCATCGGAGTCGTTCGGCGACATCGCCGAGGGCAATGTCGGCGAGTTCATCAAGTTCATGCCCGGCGTCGACACCGAAGGCGATGGGGACGACACGGTGCGCTACGTGCGTCTGCGGGGCCTGCCGCCTGAGTACACGGCCGTCACCGTCAATGGCGTGAGCATGGCGGCTGCCGACGCCAACGCCGGCTCGTCGACCTCGCGTTCCTTCTCCTTCGAGCAGGTCTCGCTCAGCAGCATCGACTCCATTGAGATTTCGAAGACCACCAGCGCGGACGTCGACGCCAACGCGCCGGCCGGCACCATCAACCTGCGGACCAAGCGGGCCTTTGATCGCAAGGGGCGGCGAGTGGTCGCCCAGGTCAGCGGCTTCACCCATTCGGACCAGTGGAACGATCGGGCCACCGGCCCCGGCGAGGGTGATCATGATCGTCGTATCAGCCCGAGCGGTCAGTTCGAATATTCCAATGTCTTTTTCGACCATCGGCTCGGCGTGGTGGCCAGCGTCAGCCAGTCGAACACCTATACTGAGATGGAGCAGGCCTTCTATCCGCGGAGCTATGTCCCCAACGCGGTCAGCCCCGACCCGATGGCTATGACCACCATCAACGCGCACATGCGCGGGCAGGAGGTCTCACGCTTCGCCGCCTCGCTGACCCTGGACTACCGAGCCAGCGACAACCTGATCCTTTCGCTCTCTGCGATCCACAACGACGCCTATCTCTGGTCAGGGCAACGCACCAAGCTCTTCACCACGGGCGCCCGGACCTATGGCGTCATCGGCGATGCGGCTCTCGACTTCACGACCCAGCAACCCGCCGACAAGTTCGGGGTCTCTCCTCAGTCGAACATCATCTCCAAGCGCGGCAGGGGGCAGACCTTCGTGCCAAGCTTCGAGTTCACCGGCGAGCATTTCTCCCTCGACGGCAACCTCTCGTACTCGGACTCCTCGAGCACCTACAATCCACTCGGGCGGGAAGGCGCGATCTACAACCTGGTCACCGCGCCATCGGCTGCCGGCAACTTCTCAGCCTCCCGCAGCGGGCTAATGGAGACCGACTTCCAGATCGTCCAGACCAGCGGCCCCGACTGGGCCGATCCGGCCAGCTACAAGGCTAGCAGCATCGTCGTCACGGCCCAGGACGGCCGCTATGCGCGCACGGAAATGGCCGGCGGAGCGCTGAATCTGTCCTTCGAGACACACACCCCGATCGCGCCGATCACCTTCAAGACCGGCGTCAAGGCCAAGCGCGCGGTCTACGACTTCGGCAACGAGCGCGTCGCTCATCAGTACCGCTATGTCGGGCCTCTCAACGTCGCGCAGTTCATGCAGGCGAACGCCAGCGCCACCGAACTGAACTTCAACGACATGGGCCTCCGCTACACGTCGATCTCGGGGTCCGATCGTCTCTTCATGCCCAGCAACTACAAGATCGGGCAACTTCTGCTGAGCCATCCTGAGCAATTCGAGCATGTGCTGTCGGCAGCGGACTACTATACGGCTTACGTCGCCAACGAGCGGCACTTCGAGGAAGACACCAACGCGGCCTACTTCATGGCCACCTCGTCGGTCACCGATCGCCTAACCCTGCGAGCGGGCTTGCGCTGGGAGGAAACCCGCACGCGCGCACGCGAGGTCGACCCACTGTCCGCCGAGGCGGTGAAGGGCGCGGGCTTTGCGGTTTCGGCCACCACCGGCCGGGCCACCACCATCGACGGCATCAAGTACCAGTACGAGAGCCGGCCGCGGATCGATCGAAAGGGCAAGTACGACTACTTTTTCCCGAGCGCCTCGGCGAAGTTCGCTATCAACGACAGCACCGATCTCCAGATCGGCTACAGCCGCACCATCCGCCGTCCGGAGGTCAACGTCCTGGCCGGCGTGTGGTCGGTGAACGACGAGGCCCTCGTCGTGACCGCGCCCAATCCAGGCCTGGAGCCGGAGATCTCGGACAACATCTCGATCCGGGTCGCCAAATACTTCGAGCCGGTCGGCCTCATCGCCTTCAACTATTACCGCAACTCGGTCAAAGGCCTCTTCCAGACGGAGGAACTTACCGCCGACGAGTTCGGCTACACCGGCCAGGAGTATGCCGGCTACACCTTCCGCACGACCCGGACGGTCGATGGCCAGTCGATCAAGATCGAAGGCTACGAACTGGAGTTCAATCACGCGCTGAGCTACCTGCCCGGGGCCTTGAGCGGGCTGACCGTGCGCGGTTCTTACACGCACACCAAACCTGAGGTGCCGATCGCCCTCTCGGCCGAGAATTTCGCGACCCTGGCCCTGGCCTACAAGCATGGGCCGCTCAGCCTGAACCTGAACACCGCCTGGACCGGGGAGAAGCTCAACAGCGTTTCGACCGGTTCATTCATAGAGCCCAGGGTCAGCGCGGACCTATCCGGATCCCTGCGGTTACGCCAGAACTGGAGCCTCTTCTTCTCGCTGCGCAACCTGCTCAACGCGCCGACCAACATCGTCCTGCCCGGGGTCGAGACGCCGAACGGCTTCATCCCCGATCATGCGGGCGACCATCGCGAGTATGGCCGCAGCGCGACCTTCGGCCTTCGCGCGGTCTTCTGACCGCCCGTCTCAGACAAGCTCCGTAAAGAGGTGATGGAATGGAACGCTTGATGATCGGCCGTCGTGCGCTTCTCGCCGGCGGTGGCGGCCTGCTCGCCATGACCGGCCTTGTCGGCCGCGTTTGGGCCGCGCCGGCCTTCTCCGACACTCCGTTCACCCTGGGCGTGGCGGCCGGCGATCCGGCGCCCGACGGCTTCGTGATCTGGACGAGGCTGGCGCCGCAGCCGCTTGGCGAGCACGGCGGCATGCCGCCCCTCGCCGTGGTCGTGCGATGGGAGGTCGCCGAGGACGAACGTTTCCAGCGTGTCGCCCGCTCGGGTGAGGTGCTGGCCAGGCCCGAACTGGCCCACAGCGTCCATGTGGAGGTCGATGGCCTGAAGCCGCGCCGGCCCTACTGGTATCGCTTCCGGGTCGATGGCGCCGCCGACGCCAGCCCCGCAGGGATGGCGCGGACCGCACCGGCGGCGGGCGATCATCCCGAACGGGTCCGCCTGGCCAGCGCGGGCTGTCAGCACTACCAGGGTGGCCTCTTTACCGCCTGGCGCTATCTGAGCCAGGAAAACGATCTCGACGCCGTGTTCCACTACGGGGACTACATCTACGAGGGCGGAGCCCCGGCGAAGCCGCCGGTGATCCTGGACGCGGCCGGCCGGCCCATCGACCGGCGGCACGTGGGTGGAGAGATCTACAGCCTCGACGACTACCGGCGCCGCTACGCCCAGTACAAGACCGACCCCGACCTGCAGGCGGCGCACGCCGCCGCCGCCTTCATCGTCTCCTTCGACGACCATGAGGTCGACAACAACTTCGCTGGGGACATCGACCAGGACGGCACGCCCCCCGAATTCTTCGCCCTCCGCCGGATGGCCGCGATGCAGGCGTGGTACGAACACATGCCGGTCCGCCGCGCGCAGTTCCCGCGCGGGGGCCGCACAGCCATGTACCGTCGGTTCGACTATGGAAGCCTGCTGCGCATGCACGTCCTCGACACCCGCAGCTATCGCAGCGATCAGCTCTGCGAGCGCGTCGGCGCGCCCAACTGCCGGGCGGTCGATGATCCTTCGGCCACGATGCTCGGCGCGGGGCAGGAAGCCTGGCTTGCGGCGGGACTGAGGAATTCGGCGGGCTGGAATCTCCTCGCTCAGCAGGTGTTCATCATGCCTTATCAACGGCAGCTGCCCGACGGCTCCGTGCAACCGGGCGGAACCGACACCTGGAGCGGCTATCCGGAGGCTCGCCGCCGGCTAGTCCGGACGATCACGGATTCAGGTCTAACCAATGTGGTCGTCGCTACGGGGGATGCGCATATTCATGCCGTCGGGACGGTGCCGCTGCGCGACGACGAGCCGGATGGCCCGGCCGCGGCGACGGAGTTCCTGGCGACCTCGATCACGTCGGGCGGCGATGGTTCGGCCGAGACCGAAGGCACGCTCGCCATCCTGCGGGGGAGCCCCAACGTGAGCCTGGTGAACGCCCAGCGAGGATATCAGACCTTCGACGTCACGCGCCGTGAATGGAACACCGAGCTGAAGGTCCTCGATCGCGTCCAGGCGCCGGCGGGAAAACTCAGCACGCTTGCGCGGTATGTGGTCGAGCCGCGCCGGCCGGGATTGCATGGCTGATCGAGCCGGACGGCGGCTCCCGGCAGCCGAGGCTCCCTCGTTGAAGGATCGAAACGGCCGAACGGCCTTGCCGAGCCGGTGGTCTTGCGCGCGAGATTCGCCAGGATAGCCAGTTTTCCGAATGCCAAGCGTTCAGGAAGCTAACGGTTGATGCAGCGCAAGGGGCGCCCTGTACAGTGATGCTAGTTGCATGGGACATCAGCCGGAGTCGTTATGGCCAGCCTTACCCTTACCTCGCTCGGCGGGGCCGGGACCGTCACAGGATCCAAGCACCTCCTGCAGCTAGGCGGACGACGCATTCTCGTCGATTGCGGCCTGTTTCAAGGGCTAAAGGCGCTGCGGCTCAAGAACTGGGAACCGTTCCCGATCGAGCCCGAGAGCATCGACACCGTAATTCTGACCCACGCCCATCTGGATCATTCCGGATACCTGCCGCGCCTTGTCCGGGAGGGCTTCCGCGGGGAGGTCATCTGCTCCTCCGCGACCGCTGATCTTTGCGAACTGATGCTGCTCGACAGCGCCAAGATCCAAGAGAGCGATGCGGCGTTCGCGAACCGGCACGGTTTCTCGCGCCACAAGCCTGCGCTGCCCCTGTACGGAAAGCACGACGCCGAGCGCGCCCTTGAACGCCTGCGGCCCGTGCCATTTGGCTCGGTGATGGACCTCGGCCACGGCGCACACCTGACGCTGCGCCATGCAGGCCATATCCTGGGGGCGGCGACGGCCGAAATCCGCTGGGGTGGCCAGACGGTAGTGTTCTCAGGCGATCTTGGTCGTTACGGCGACCCCATCACCCCCGACCCTGAGCCTGTCGCCGCCGCCGACTATCTGCTGGTGGAGTCCACCTATGGCGATCGCAAGCACGACAACGTCGATCCCGCCGAAGCCCTGCTCGAAATCGTGGAGCGGACGAGCCGGCGTGGCGGAACAGTCATTATTCCTGCATTCGCTGTCGGCCGCGCGCAGGAACTGCTTCATCACTTCTGGCGCCTGAAGGCCGCCGGCCACCTCGGACTGATCCCGATCTACCTCGACAGCCCGATGGCCATCGACGCCACGGGCCTGCTGCATCGGCATATGGAGGATCATCGCCTGCCGCCGGACGTCTGCCGAGCCTCCTGCGCCGTCGCGACCTACACGCGCGATGTCGAGGAGTCGAAGGCGCTCAGCGCCAACCCAATGCCCAAGGTGATCATATCCGCCAGCGGGATGGCGACGGGTGGTCGCGTGCTCCATCACCTCAAGGCCTTCGGCCGCGACAGTCGCAACACGGTGCTGTTTGCGGGCTATCAGGCCGCAGGCACGCGCGGCGAGGCGCTGGTCCGCGGCGCCCGTGAGGTGAAGATCCACGGCCAATGGATTCCGATCAACGCCGAGATCGCCAGCCTGCCGTCGTTATCCGCGCATGCCGACGCCGATGAAATCCTGCGCTGGCTCGGCGGCTTCGAGCGGCCGCCGAAACGGACCTTCATCGTGCACGGGGAACCTGAGGCTGCGCTGGCGCTTCAGTCGCGCATTTCGGAGGCGCTTGGATGGGACAGTCATATCTCCGAGCAGGATGAGGCTCAGCGCCTGTCATGAGCAACGAAGCCGCAAGCGCTCCGCCGACGGTGCGGGCCCGGCGGCTAGGCCTCTATACGCAGCACGACCCGATCGTGCTGATGCGCGAGGATTGTCACGTCTGTCGCTCCGAGGGGCTGGCGGCGCGGGCCCAGGTGCTGCTCAGCGCTGGCGGACGAGACGTTCTGGCGACTCTCTACCAGGTCGGACGCGATCTGTTGGAGCAGGATGAGGCTGGTCTTTCCGAGGCAGCCTGGAATCTGCTCGAAGTGGAGGAGGGCGCGGCCGTCAGCGTCCGGCACGCTCCGCCGTTGGCGTCGATGTCCAGCGTGCGCCGACGGGTCTATGGCCAGCGGCTGGATGCGCCGGCCCTGGCCGCGATCATCACCGATGTGGCCGCTAGCCGCTACACCGACGTGCACCTGGCGGCCTTCCTCACCGCCTGTTCGGCTTTGCCGCTCGACGTCGATGAAACCGTGGCGCTAACGCGGGCCATGGTCGATGTCGGAGAGCGATTGACCTGGGACGCCCCCGCGGTCGTCGACAAGCACTCCGTCGGCGGTCTGCCAGGCAATCGTACGACGCCCATCGTGGTCGCCATTGCCGCCGCGCACGGGCTCGTGATGCCGAAGACTTCGTCGCGCGCGATCACTTCCCCCGCCGGCACGGCGGACGCCATGGAGACGCTTGCGCCCGTCGACCTCGACGTGAAGGCGATGCGGCGGGTTGTGGAACAGGAGGGCGCCTGTCTTGTCTGGGGTGGCGCAGTGCGGCTCAGCCCGGCGGACGACGTCTTGATCCGTGTCGAGCGGGTGCTGGACGTGGATACCGAGGGGCAACTGATCGCCTCGGTCCTCTCAAAGAAGATCGCGGCTGGGGCGACCCACGTGGTTCTCGATATTCCTGTGGGGCCAACTGCGAAGGTGCGTTCCGATGACGCCGGCGTGGACCTTGGCGCTCGCCTTACTGAAGTAGCGGACGTGTTCGGCATAACGCTGCGCTGCATGTTGACCGATGGCGCTCAGCCCGTGGGGCGTGGCATCGGACCGGCGCTGGAGGCGTGGGACGTGCTGGCGGTCCTGCAGGGTCATGCCGACGCCCCGGCGGATTTGCGACGCCGGGCCTGCATCTTGGCGGGGGCCGCCCTGGAGCTCGGGGGAGTCGCCCCGACGCCCCAGGGGGTTTCGCTCGCCGAGGAGACCCTCGCCGACGGCCGGGCCTGGGCGAAGTTCCAGCGGATTTGCGAGGCGCAAGGCGGCCTGCGCACGCCGCCGCGCGCATCCTTGGTGCGCGCGATCACGGCGACGCGGTCCGGCCGGATCGTCCAGATCAACAACCGGACCGTGGCTCGGCTCGCCAAGCTCGCCGGCGCGCCGGATGACAAGGCGGCCGGAGTCGAGTTGCATGTGCGGCTCGGCGACGAGGTCGCGAAAGGCCAGCCCCTGCTCTCGGTTCACGCCGAGGCTCCGGGCGAGCTGGCATATGCCCTCGATTACGCGGCAGCCAATCCCGAGATGTTCGATCTGGAGGCCTGAGCATGCGACTGGTCCTGCCCCTGCCTGGCAACGAGGTCTTCGCAGCCGAACTGGCTCAGGCGGGCGGCTGGCGATTGGGCAGCCTGGAGACGCGGCGCTTTCCCGACGGCGAGCATTATGTTCGCCTCAAGGACGATCCGGGCGGTGGCGTCGTGGATCTGGTCTGCAGCCTGGCGCGTATCGACGACGTCTTTCTGAGCCTGATTTTCGCGGCGGATGCGGCGCGCGAATTCGGCGCGCGAGAGGTGAACCTCATTGCGCCCTATCTCGGCTACATGCGCCAGGATAAGCGGTTCCAACCGGGTGAGGCCGTCAGCTCGACCTCTTTCGCGCGTCTGGTCTCGGGCAGTTTCGACCGGCTGATCACCGTGGATCCGCACCTGCATCGGTTCGCAAGCCTGGGTGAGCTCTATCCGATCGAGACCGTCGTGCTGCACGCCGCACCGCTGCTCGGCAGGTGGATTCGGGACTGTATCGTCGACCCTCTCGTGATCGGCCCTGACGCCGAGAGCGAGCAATGGGCGGCGAGCGTGGCTGCGGAGGCCGGCGCCCCGCACGTGGTGTTGCGGAAGGAGCGGATTGGCGACAGCGATGTCCAGATGACCTTACCGGACCTGCGCTCTTATCATGGCCGGCGTCCCGTGCTGATCGACGACATCGCTTCGTCCGGACGTACCCTCGCCACCGCGGCCCGACGGCTCATCGCCGAGGGGTTCCCGGCGCCAGATTGCGCCGTCGTTCACGCCATCTTCGGCGGGGACGCCTTTGAGCAAGTGACGGCGGTCGCCAGCCGGGTGATCTCGACAGATTCCGTACCGCACCCGTCGAATGCTCTCCGGCTTGCTCCCCTGATCGCCGCGGCGTTGGCGTATTAGATCAAAGGCGCACACGCCTCAGGCGTAGCGAGTTCCCGACCACGCTGACGCTGGAGAGCGCCATGGCCCCGGCAGCGATGGCTGGGGAGAGCAGCCATCCGAAGATGGGATAGAGCACGCCTGCTGCGATCGGAACGCCCGCGACGTTGTAGGCGAATGCAAAGAAGAGGTTCTCGCGGATATTCCGCATCACGGCTCGCGACAGGTTGCGTGCCTTGACGATGCCCTGCAGGTCGCCCTTGAGCAGGGTCACGCCCGCGCTCTCGATCGCGACATCGGCCCCAGCGCCCATCGCTATGCCGACTTCAGCAGCCGCCAGGGCCGGCGCGTCATTCACCCCGTCGCCCGCCATGGCGACCTTACGGCCCTCCCGGTGGAATTTCTCGACGACCGTGGCCTTGTCCTGCGGCAACACCTCGGCTTCGACTTCATCGATTCCAAGCTTGCCGGCGACGGCCATCGCGGTGGTCCGATTGTCGCCGGTCATCATGACCAGCCGCACGCCCTCGGCCTTGAGCGCCTGAACCGCCTGCAACGTCGTCGGCTTGATCGGGTCGGCGATGGCGAAGATCGCCGCCGCCTGGCCATCCAAAGCCATGAAGATGGCGGTCGCGCCGTCGGCCCGCAGGGCGTCCGCCTCGGATTCGAGCGCCGCGGTGTCGATGCCTTGCTCCTTCAGGAACTTGCCCGAACCAAGTACGAGCCGCTGGTTGTCGACGACGCCCAGGACGCCTTTGCCGACCGGCGAGTCGAATCCGGATGGCTGCGACAGGGTGAGCTGCCTGTCGGTGGCCGCGCGAACGATGGCGTCGGCGAGGGGATGCTCGCTGCCCCGCTCGAGGCTCGCCGCCAGTCGCAGCACCTCGGTCTCGTCGCGACCGGTCGCTGGCCGGATGGCGGTGACCGCGGGGCGGCCCTCGGTCAGGGTGCCGGTCTTGTCGACCACCAGGGTGTCGATCTTCTCGAAGCGCTCGAGCGCCTCTGCATTCTTGATCAAGACGCCGGCCTGCGCCCCGCGGCCCACTCCGACCATGATGGAGATCGGCGTGGCGAGGCCCAGCGCACAGGGGCAGGCGATGATCAGCACCGAGACGGCCGCGACCAGGCCGAAGGCGTAGCGGGGATCAGGGCCCCACACGGACCAGGCGGCAAAGGCGATGAGGGCCACAAGGATGACCGCGGGCACGAACCAGCCCGACACCTGGTCGGCCATGCGCTGGATGGGCGCCCGGCTGCGCTGGGCCTGGGCGACCATCTGCACGATTTGAGAGAGCAGGGTGTCGGCGCCGACCTTCTCGGCGCGCATGATGAAGGAACCGGTCTTGTTGATGGAGCCTCCGACGACCTTGGCGCCTGGCTCCTTGGTGACCGGCATGGACTCGCCCGTGACCATGGACTCGTCGATGGAGACGCGGCCATCGAGAAGTTCGCCGTCAACGGGGACCTTCTCGCCCGGACGGACCCGCAGGCGATCACCCACCGCGATCCGGTCCAGGGTCACCTCCTCATCCGAGCCGTCCTCACGGACCCGCCGAGCGGTCTTGGGCGCGAGATCCAGAAGCGCCTTGATCGCGCCGGACGTCTGTTCGCGCGCCCTCAACTCCAGGACCTGTCCGAGCAAGACCAGCACGGTGATGACCGCGGCCGCCTCGAAATAGACCGCGACGGACCCGTCCGCTTCCCGGAACGCTGCCGGGAAGATCTGCGGCGCGACCGTCGCAACGACGCTGTAGAGCCAGGCCACGCCTACGCCCATGGCGATCAGCGTGAACATGTTGAGGTTTCGATTCGCCAGCGAGCGGGCGCCGCGATCGAAGAACGGCCAGCCCGACCACAGCACCACCGGCGTCGCCAGCGCGAACTGAATCCAGGCAGACGTCCGGCCGTCCATGAGCATCATGAGGCCGGCGAAATGCCCGCCCATTTCCAGGGCGAACACCGGCAGGGCCAGCGCGAGCCCGATCCAGAACCGGCGCGTCATGTCCTGGAGTTCGGGGTTCGGACCGCTGTCGGCGCTTACGACCTCCGGCTCGAGCGTCATCCCGCAGATCGGACAGGCGCCGGGGCCGAGCTGCCTGATCTGGGGATGCATCGGACAGGTGTAGATCGTGCCGGCCGGCGCGCCGCGCGCTGGCGTATGGACCATGTTCGGCGCGCGGTGGCGGTGATGCGCGTGCGCCGACGATGCGCCGTCAGAGGTGGCCGCCCCGGCGTCTCCGTGGCGGTGCGGCTCGGGGGCTGTGGGATCACGCGGCACGGAAAGCTCCTCGGGGGCGACGACGCTTCTCCCTGTTACTAACGCACGCCCGCAAGAGGCCCTCAACCAGGCGGCCGGCTTTGACCGATCTCAAGGTATAATGGGGCGTTAGCGGGTCGGATCACTTAGCAAGAGGAGAACCCCCGATGCGTCCCTTGATGTTCGTCGTCGCGGCTGCGGCCCTGCTCACCAGTCCAGCCTATGCCCAAGAGGATCATGCTACGCACCAACCCGCGGCGGCTGCGGAAGCTCCGGCGCCCACCCATGAAACGTGCCGGGCGGTGATGGGGCGCCAGATGGACGGCAAGGCGGTTCATGACCATGGCCGTGAAAAGACCGGCGCCATGACCTGGCCGAACGGAAAGCCGCTGACAGCCGCCGAAATGGAGCGGATGCACAAGGTGTGCGCGGCCAAACTGCAGCAGACCAAAGCGCCAAGGGTGAAGTAGAGCTCACCCGCTCGGTTGATGGCCTTGGCAAGTCTGGTGCGCCTTCGCTAGGCTCAGGTCGCCCCTGTCGGGGGGGCTGGATCGGGCGTGTCGACGATGCTGGTCTCGAAGGTCAAGGAGAAGGCCGGGCCTCTCGAAGGCGGCCGGCGGCTTGCGATCTGGCTGGATGGGGAGGTGACCAAGCTCTTCCCCGGTTATTTCGCCCTGGTGATGGCCTCGGGGATCATCTCAAACACCCTCTATCTTGAGGGCCATCGCTACCTGTCGGATCTCCTGTTCGGGCTGAACCTCGTCGTCTTTCCCTGGCTCCTGCTGCTCACCGGCCTGCGGGCGGTCCGCGCTTCCGGCGCGCTCTGGGCGGATTTGACCAATCCCAGGCTGGTCTTCTCCTTCTTCACGCTGGTGGCCGCGAGCGACGTGCTGGGCTTGGGGATGAACCTGAGAGGCCTGATGGACGTGGCGCTGGGCCTGTGGCTCTTCGCTTTCGCGGTCTGGTTCGCCCTGATCTATTTCAGCTTCGCAGTGCTGACCTTCCTCAACTCCGCCCACAACGCCAACGTGGTGCACGGCGGCTGGCTCATCGCCATTGTGGGCACCGAGTCGCTGGTGATCCTCGGCGCCATGATCGCCCCGCATCAGCGGGAGCTGGCGCCGGCGCTGTTCGTGCTGATCCACATGCTCTGGGGCGTCGGCCTGGCCCTCTACGGCATATTCATCACGCTCTTTGCCTATCGGATATTCTTCTTCGACGTCGGACCCGAGGATATCACGCCGCTGCTCTGGGTGGTGATGGGTGCGGCCGCCATCAGCGCAAACGCGGGCTCGACCTTGATCCTGGAGGAGAGCGGGGTGCCGTTCCTGATGTCGATGCGTCCGTTCATTGACGGGGTCACCCTAATCATGTGGGCCTGGGCTACCTGGTGGATTCCGTTGCTGGTCCTGTTCGGCCTGTGGAAGCACGGCGTCCGCCGCGTTCCCTTGCGCTACACGCCCATGCTCTGGAGCCTGGTCTTCCCCCTGGGCATGTACGCCCTGGCCAGCCTGCGGCTGTCGCTGGCGGCGGAGTTCGGGCCTCTGCGCGCCATCGCCGAGACGATGGTCTGGATCGCGCTCGCTGCGTGGGTCGCGACGGCGATCGGGCTTGCGCGCGCCATGTGGACCGGTCTGCGCGGCGCCGTTCGCGCGCCGGCCTTGCGTCCCGGTACCTAGCGCCTCAGCAGATCGAGCTGCAGAAAGCCCGCCACCAGCACGGCGTTGACGGCCCAGGCGATCGTCACCAGGCGCGCGATCGTGTCCCAGGGCGGCGTCGCATTGTCGGCGCAGCGCCAGATCGAGACCAGCGCCCACCCCGAATGCAGTTGGAAAAGGCTCAGCGCCACCTGCTCGACCACCGGATCGCGTCGATAGAGCGCGTCCACATAGATCAGGACCAGGACCAGGCTCGGCAGGACGGCCTGGCCCCAGAACACTGGGCCTAGAGGCGCCTCGCCCCTCCAGGCGCGGATCTGCGGGCCGAACGCCATCCTTAGGGCTTTGGACCAAGACGACTCGGGCGGGCGATGCGCCATGTCTCGTTCTCAGCGCCTCCCGCGCGCCGCATCAGCGCATCCGAATGCACGGCTTGCAACCGATGACGACTGTATTGACTTGAATGCAAGGAGCGGTAGTTCTGAATCCCCCCGATCGGATGGGATTGTGGCATGGACACTGGCGTGACCGAACCCACTCCAAGCGGTGCGCGGGCGCTTTGGGTCAGCACCATCGCCTTCGCGGCGTGCTTCGCCGTCTGGACCCTCTTTTCGATCCTCGGCCTGGGCGTCAAGGCGGAGTTCGGCCTCACCGAGACCCAGTTTGCTCTGCTGGTCGCAACTCCGGTGCTCACCGGCGCCCTCAGCCGGGCCGTGCTGGGGATCCTGTCGGATCGTTTCGGCGGCCGACGCATGTTCCTGATCGTGATGCTGATCGCCGCCGTGGCGACCTTCCTGATGTCCTTCGCCGACTCCTATCTGCGTCTGCTGCTGGCGGCCCTGGGGGTCGGCCTGGCGGGCGGCTCCTTCGCGGTGGGGATCAGCTACGTCTCGAAATTCGTCCCGTCCGATCGCCAGGGCACGGCCTTCGGAGTCTTCAGCGTCGGCACGGCCGGCGCCGTGATCACGGAGTTCCTGGCGCCCGTCGCCATGCTGGAGGCCGGTTGGCGCGTCGCCGCCCAGCTCTGGGCGGCCGGTCTGATCGTTGTCGCGCTGGTCTTCATCTTCGCGGCCCGGGACGAACCGGGACGAGGGCGGGAAGCCGTCATGCCGACGCTGGCCGAACAGTTGCGGCCCTTGAGGAATCTTCAGGTCTGGAGGTTTTCGCTCTATTACTTCGTCCTCTTCGGGGCCTTCGTCGGATTGAGCCTGTGGCTGCCCCGGTACTTCGTAGGCGTCTACGGCCTCGACGTGAAGCTGGCCGGCCTGCTGACGGCAGGCTACGCAATCCCGGCCAGCCTCTTCCGGATCTATGGGGGCCGGCTGTCCGACCGCTATGGCGCCCGCGCCGTCCTATACTGGACGTTCGGCGCATCGGCGCTCCTGGCCTTCATGCTGTCCTATCCGCCGACCGACTATGTGATCCACGGCGTCCGCGGGCCGATCGCCTTCTCCACCTCCATGAGCCTCGCGCCGTTCGTGGTGACCCTGCTGGCCCTCGGCTTCTTCATGAGCCTCGGCATGGCCGCGGTGCTCAAGCACATTCCGACCTACTATCCCGAGAACGTCGGCTCGGTGGCAGGCGTCGTCAGCATGGTGGGCGGGCTCGGCGGCTTCGTCCTGCCCCTGGTGTTCGGCGTACTCAACGACCTCACCGGCGTCTGGACCAGTTGCTTCTTCCTACTGCTCCTTCTGAGCCTCACCGCCCTGGTCTGGATGCACTTCGCGATCCGGCGGATGGAGCTGCAGCCGGGCGTCGACCGCGGCGAACTGCCGGAACTGCCGGAGATGGCGTCGGTGCACGCCGCCCGCGTGGCGCGCGAGGCCGGTGCGGGCGCGCTCGGGAAGACCATCCAGCGGGGCCCGATCGCCGACTGGCGGCCCGAGGATCCTGCCTTCTGGGAGACCGCCGGCCGGCCGATCGCGCGGCGCAACCTGTGGATATCGACCTACTGCCTGCTGCTGGCCTTCGCCGTCTGGATGGTCTGGAGCGTGGTCGTCGCCAAGCTTCCCGCAGTCGGCTTCAACTTCACCCCAGATGAGCTGTTCTGGCTGGCGGCCCTGCCTGGGCTTTCCGGCGCAACGCTCAGAATCTTCTATTCCTTCGTCGTGCCGCTGTTCGGCGGACGTCTGTGGACCGCGATCTCCACGGCCTCCCTTCTGGTTCCGGCCTTCGGCATCGGCTACGCCGTGCAGGCCCCCGACACGCCCTATCTGATCTTCGTCGTCCTGGCCCTCTTGTGTGGGCTCGGGGGCGGCAATTTCGCCTCTTCCATGGCCAATATCAGCTTCTTCTTCCCCAAGGCGGAAAAGGGGGCTGCGCTCGCCATCAACGCCGGCCTGGGCAATCTGGGCGTGAGCCTGATGCAGTTCGTCGTGCCTCTCGCGGTCACGATCGCCATCTTCGGCGTCCTCGGCGGCGGGCCGCAGTCCATGAGCGACGGAGGACAGCTCTGGATGCAGAACGCCGGCTTCCTGTGGGTCCCCTTCATTCTCCTGGGCGTGGCGCTTGCCTGGTTCGGCATGGATGATCTGGCTGGCGCCAAGGCGTCCTTCGCCGACCAGGCCGCCGTCTTCGAGCGACTGCACACCTGGTTGATGTGCTGGCTCTACCTGGGCACTTTCGGATCGTTCATCGGCTTCTCGGCCGGCTTTCCCTTGCTTGCGCGTCTGGCCTTCCCGGAGGTCGATTCGCTCAAGTACGTCTTCCTGGGCCCTCTGATCGGCGCCCTGTCGAGGGCGGGCACGGGCTGGCTCGCCGACCGTTTCGGCGGCGCGCGCATCAGCCTGCTGGTCTTCGTCGCCATGACCGCTTCGGCGGGCGGCATGATCTGGTTCCTGGACGCGGGCAGCTTCTGGGGCTTCTTCGCCACGGTCATGCTGCTGTTCTTCTTCAGTGGAGTCGGCAACGCCTCCACCTTCCAGATGATCCCGGCCATCTGGCGCGAGACGGTGGGCCGCGCGGGCGACGCGGCCCGCGCCGACCGGGAGGCCGCCGCGGTCATCGGCTTCACCTCCGCCATCGCCGCTTTCGGGGCCTTCTTCATTCCCAAAGCCTATGGCGCTTCGATCGCCGCGACCGGTTCGGCGAACCTCGCCCTGTGGGGCTTCATGCTGTTCTATCTGAGCTGCACGGGCCTGACCTTCGCGGTCTATGTCCGGAGAGGCGGCCTGCTATACGCCGTCGAGCGCCAGAGCGCTGCGCGCGCGCGGTAGCGACGGGGGCGACCTCGTGGCGATCCCCCAGGTCGTCTCGCAGACGCTCCGTCAAAGTCTAGCTGCGGCCTGACTGACTTCACGAAGCTCAGACAGCGGGGTTTACTGTCGGCTGCGGAATTTCAGGCGCTGAGACGCCTGATTCAGGGAGAGCGTCAGATGCTGGGACTGGAGCGCACCGTGGAAGGAGCCGCCCGAGCTAAGGGCGAGGCGCTTGTCGAGACGGGGAGCCTCACCTTCCGCGGCGACGCCGTGGATCCGGCGACCGGGCGGAAGTTCTTCCTCGATTTCCCCTGCGACCTGCAGCCAGGAGAGCCAGTCACCTTCGTTCTGAACCTGCATGGCGGCGGATCGCTCGGGAACTGGCAGCGACACTACTTCCCGCTGGTGGACTTCAAGCAGAGCCACCGGCTGGTGATCGCAACGCCGACCGCAGCCGTCCAGCGCCCGTTCGCGCCTGGCGGGCCTCCGGTGCGAGTGTGGATTTCCGAGGAAGACGACGAGCACCTGCAGAACATCGTGAACCTGGTGGTGGCCGAACTTGGGCCGGAGTCGATCCGGGCCTTCTGGCTGGCCGGGCATAGCCAGGGCGGCATGACCTCGGCGCGGCTTCTGCAGAC
Organism: Phenylobacterium koreense; assembly: GCF_040545335.1. Classification (NCBI taxonomy): domain Bacteria; kingdom Pseudomonadati; phylum Pseudomonadota; class Alphaproteobacteria; order Caulobacterales; family Caulobacteraceae; genus Phenylobacterium; species Phenylobacterium koreense. The sequence continues at coordinate 9,388 of NZ_JBEPLU010000005.1, read as the reverse complement.
GCCGTTCTTCGCCGACCGTGTGGACGGCTTCATCAGCCTGTCGGGAGGCCGGCTCGGCCGGGCCGAATGGACACCGCGATTTGGCCCGCCCAAGGCGGACGGATCGCCGCCGGAGCCGCGCCCGTCGATGCCGCCTCCCGAACTGCCCGTCGGCGACTTCTCCTTCATCTACACCACCGGAGAACGCGAGATCGTGGCCCTTCCGGAGACCTCGCCCTGGGCCGAGAAGTACGGCGCAGGCCCGCGTGTCCGGCAGCCGGACATCGTCGATGACCAGCCAGGCCAGATCTGGGACTTCGGACGCTGCACCTACCCGGTGTGGGGCCTGAAGGCTGGGCCTGGGCAGGCGGAGGTCTGGCGCTATCCGAACGCTCGGGACGGTCGGGTGATCGCCGACGTCGTGCGTATTGGAAAAGGGCACACCGAAGGGCTGGAGCCGCGGGTCACCGATGCCTTGCTGCAACTGATGCTGCAGGAGCCGGGCGGAAAGATTGCTGCAGGAGCCGCCGTCTCGAACGGGGCCGCCGACTGAAGGACGCGTTCGGCGCTGCGTCTGCGCCGGAAGCTCTACACTAGAGGCTCCGCACCCCGGGCGGTCTCGGCGGTCGAACGGCATCGCCCAGACGCGCGCGATGAGGCTTTGCGCGTAGGCGAAGGCCACGCAAAGCAGATGCATGGTTTATGGAGCATTAAGCCTGCCCGCGGCGGTCGCGCAACGTATGCAGCCGCTCCTGCCAAGGGATTCCATTAGTAAGCCGGAACAAGTCTACGACTCCGTCGTTGTGAAATTCTAGACGTGCGCCCAAGGACGGGGGATGCCGTGAGTGAAGCGTTGGGCGCCAATGCGCCGCGTGCTAGTCGCGCACTTTGGATGAGCGCCCCGGCGTTTGCGCTGTGCTTTGCGGCCTGGACCATCTTCTGCATCGCCGGCCTTGCGATCGCCGATCAGTTTGACCTTGGCTCCGGTGATCTGTCCCAGGCCGCCGCCGCAGTGAACAGCTTCGCCTCGGCCATAGCCGGTTTCCGAACCCGACCAGCTCTGCAAGGACGCCCATGAGCCACCTCCTGGACCGCCTGACCTACTTCGCCCGCGAGCGTGAGCCCTTTGCTGACGGCCACGGCATGACCACTCGGGAGGACCGCGGCTGGGAGGACGCCTATCGCAAACGTTGGGCGGCCGACAAAATCGTGCGCTCGACACACGGTGTGAACTGCACCGGCTCGTGCTCCTGGAAGATCTACGTCAAGGGCGGGATCGTCGCCTGGGAAACCCAGCAGACCGACTATCCCCGCACGCGTCCGGACCTGCCCAATCACGAGCCGCGCGGCTGCCCGCGCGGCGCCAGCTACAGTTGGTACCTCTATTCTGGCGCGCGGCTGAAATACCCGCTGGTCCGTGGACGCCTGCTGCGCCACTGGCGCGAAGCGCGCAAGAGCCGGTCTCCCGTCGCGGCCTGGCGCTCGATCGTCGAGGCACCGGAGAAGCGCAAGGACTGGGTCAGCCGCCGTGGTCGTGGCGGGTTTGTGCGGGTTGGTTGGGACGAGGCCAACGAGATCATCGCGGCCGCCAACGCCTATACGATCAAGAAGTACGGGCCCGACCGGGTGACCGGCTTCTCGCCAATCCCGGCGATGTCGATGATCTCCTACGCCGCCGGCAGCCGATATCTTTCGCTGATCGGCGGCGTGCCCCTCAGCTTTTACGACTGGTACTGCGACCTGCCGCCGTCTTCGCCTCAGACCTGGGGCGAGCAGACCGACGTGCCGGAATCGGCCGACTGGTACAATGCGGGGTTTCTGATTGTCTGGGGCTCGAACATCCCCATGACCCGCTCGCCGGACGCCCACTTCTATACCGAGGTGCGCTACCGGGGAGCCCGCAGCGTCGTCGTGGCGCCGGACTTCAACGAAGCCGCCAAGTTTTCGGACCTTTGGCTGCACCCCAAGCAGGGCACGGATGCCGCCCTCGCGCTGGCGATGGGTCACGTCATCCTGCGCGAGTTCTTCCTTGGCAGGACAGTTCCCTACTTCGACGACTATGTCCGCAGGTACTCGGACCTGCCGCTGCTGGTGCGACTCATCCCGAAGGACGGCCGCTACGTCGCCGATCGCATGCTGCGCGCCGCCGACTTCCCCGACGCGTTGGGGGAGGCGAACAAGCCGGACTGGAAGACGGTCGGTCTCGACGAGGGCACGGGCCAGCCGGTCTGTCCGCAAGGCTCGGCGGGACACCGATGGGGCGACAAGGGCAAATGGAACCTCGAACAGAAGGATGGGCAAGGGCGAGACATCCGACTGCGGCTGACGCTCGCCGACGCGCATGACGAGATCGCGCCAGTCGATTTCCCCTACTTTGGGGGCGATGCGCCCGCGACCTTTGTGGCGACCGACCATCCGGACGTTCTGACCCGCAACGTGCCTGCGCGCCGCATGGCGTTGAAGGACGGCGAGGCGCTGGTGGCCACGGTATTCGACCTCTTCTGCGCCAACTATGGGCTCGACCGCGGCTTCGGCGGCCAGAACGTCGCGCAAAGCTACGATGACGACGCGCCCTTCACGCCCGCCTGGGCCGAGCGGGTCACTGGTACGCCCCGTGAGGCCATCATTTCAGTGGCTCGCCAGTTCGCCGAGAATGCCGAAAAGACCAAGGGCCGGTCGATGGTCATCGTCGGAGCCGGGATCAACCACTGGTACCACATGGACATGACCTACCGCGGCATCATCAACATGCTGGTGCTCTGCGGCTGCGTGGGTCAGTCCGGCGGCGGCTGGGCGCACTATGTCGGCCAGGAGAAGCTGAGGCCTCAGACCGGATGGGCGCCGCTGGCCTTCGCACTCGACTGGATTCGGCCCGTCCGCCAGCAGAACGCGACCTCCTTCTGGTACGCCCATACGGATCAGTGGCGATACGACAGCCTGCGCATGACCGACATGCTCTCGCCCACTGCGCAGGACGCGGCATGGCCGGAAAGCGCCATTGACTGGAACATCCGGGCCGAACGCATGGGCTGGCTTCCTTCGACGCCGGCCCTGGAGGCCAACACGCTCGACCTCGGACGGGAACTGAAAGCCAGCGGCCAGGATCCCGGCGAGTGGACGGCGGCGGGCCTGAAGTCGGGCGCCCTGAAGATGAGCTGCCATGATCCAGACAACCCGGTGAACTGGCCGCGCAATATGTTCTTCTGGCGATCCAACGTCCTGGGCGCGAGCGGAAAGGGGCATGAGTATTTTCTCAAGCACCTCGTCGGATCTCTGCACGGCGTGATCGGCGAAGATCTCGCCAAGACCGGCGGCGCCAGGCCCGAAGAGGTGGTCTGGCGCGACGAAGCGCCCATCGGAAAGCTCGACCTGATGGTCAGCATCGACTTCCGGCTCTCCACCACGGCGCTCTATGCCGACATCGTGCTGGCCTCCTCGACCTGGTACGAGAAGCACGATCTCAACACCTCCGACATGCACCCGTTCATCCATCCGCTGACGGCGGCGGTGGATCCCCTGTGGGACTCCAAGACGGACTGGGAGATCTTCCGCGGTATCGCCAAGACGTTCTCAGAGGTGTGCTCCGAGGTGCTGGGGGTGGAGCACGACCTGATGCTCACCCCGATCCAGCACGATGCGGCGGAGGAGTTGGCTCAGCCCTACGATGTGAAGGACTGGGGCAAGGGCGAGTGCGAACCCGTCCCGGGCCTCACCATGCCGAAGGTGAGCCTGGTCGAGCGAGACTACCCGAACACCTATGCGCGGTTCACCGCCATTGGTCCTTTGCTGGAAGCCAAGGGCAACGGAAGCAAGGGGCTGGTCTGGAACACCGAGGAGGAAGTCAAACACCTGGCGGCCCTCAATGGTACGGCGCTGCAGGGTCCGACCAAGGGCCGGCCGCGCGTGCTGACCGACATCGACGCCTGCGAAACCGTCCTGATGCTCGCGCCGGAAACCAATGGCGAGGTCGCGATGCGGGCCTGGGCCGCGCTCTCGGAATTCACGGGCCGTGAGCACGCTCATCTCGCGGAAGGCAAGGAAGACGAGAAGATCCGCTTTCGCGACGTGGCTTCCCAGCCGCGCAAGATCATCTCCTCACCGACCTGGTCGGGGATCGAGTCCGAGGAGGTTTGCTACAACGCCGGCTGGACCAACGTGCATGAGTTGATCCCGTGGCGGACGCTCAGCGGGCGCCAACAGCTCTATCAGGACCATCCGTGGATGCGGGCCTTCGGCGAGGAGCTCTGCACCTGGCGGCCGCCCATCGACACCCGTTCCTATCAGTCCGTCGTCGGCAAACTGCCCAACGGCAACGCCGAGATCGTGCTGAACCTCGTTACGCCTCACCAGAAGTGGGGCATCCACTCCACCTATTGCGAAAACCTGATCATGCTGTCGCTGAGCCGCGGCGGCCCCAGCATCTGGATCAGCGAGGTGGACGCCGAAAAGGCCGGGCTCTCCGACAACGACTGGATCGAGGCCTTCAATGTCAATGGCGCATTGACCGCCCGCGCGATCGTCTCCCAGCGCGTGCCCGAGGGGCTGGCCATCATGTACCACGCCCAGGAGAAGCTGGTGGGCACCATCGGCTCGGAGATCACCGGCCAGCGGGGCGGAATCCATAACTCCGTCACCCGCATCAATATGAAGCCGACGCACATGATCGGCGGCTACGTCCACCTGGCCTACGGCTTCAACTACTATGGCACCGTGGGGGCTAATCGCGACGAGTTCATCATCGTTCGCAAGATGAGCCAGCTCAACTGGTTCGACAAAGCTGCAGCCCAGGTCGAGCAGGAGGCCCGCGTCTGATGAAGGTCCGCGCTCAAGTCTGCATGGTGCTGAATCTCGACAAGTGCATCGGGTGTCACACCTGCTCCATCACCTGCAAGAACGTTTGGACCAACCGCGAGGGGGTCGAATACGTCTGGTTCAACAACGTCGAGAGCAAACCCGGCATCGGCTATCCCAAGGACTGGGAGAACCAGAGGCGCTGGAAAGGCGGGTGGGTCCGCAAACCCAACGGCCGCATCGAGCCGCGCATGGGCGCCAAGTGGCGGATCCTGTCGAAGATCTTCGCCAATCCCGATCTTCCCGAGATCGACGACTTCTATGAGCCCTATACCTTCGAATACGAATGGCTCGAAAAGGCGCCGGAGCTCCAGGCGCAACCCACGGCCAAGCCGCGCTCGCTGATCACGGGCGAGCCGATGAAGAAGGTCGAGTGGAGCGGCAACTGGGAGGACGATCTCGGCGGCGAGTTCTCCAAGCGCTCTCAGGACTACAACTTCGAGGGCGTCCAGAAGGAGATCTACGGCCAGTTCGAGAACACCTTCCTGATGTACCTGCCGCGGCTCTGCGAGCACTGCCTGAACCCGGCGTGCCTGGCGGCCTGTCCCTCGGGGGCGATCTACAAGCGGGCTGAGGACGGCATCGTCCTGATCGACCAGGAGCGCTGCCGCGGCTGGCGCATGTGCGTCTCCGGCTGCCCCTACAAGAAGGTCTATTACAACTGGTCCACCGGGAAGTCGGAGAAGTGCATCTTCTGCTTTCCCCGCATCGAGGCCGGTCAGCCGACGGTCTGCTCGGAGACCTGCGTCGGGCGCATCCGCTACCTCGGCGTCATTCTCTATGACGCTGACCGCATCAAGGAGGCCGCCAGCGTCGAGGACCCCAAGGACCTCTACGACGCGCAGTTGTCGGTTTTCCTCGACCCGAACGACGTCGCCGTTCAGGAGCGGGCCCGCCGCGACGGGGTGCCGGAGACCTGGATCGAGGCGGCCACCCGCTCGCCGATCTGGAAGATGGCCTGCGAATGGAAGGTGGCCTTCCCGCTGCATCCCGAATACCGGACCTTGCCGATGGTCTGGTACGTGCCGCCGCTGTCGCCGATCCAGTCGGCGGCCGAGGTCGGCAAGATGACCGTCAACGACGGCATGCCGGACGTCCGCTCGCTCCGGATTCCCCTGCGGTATCTGGCCAATCTCCTTACGGCCGGCGCTGAAGAGCCGGTCGCCCAGGCTCTGGAGCGGATGCTCGCGATGCGGGCCTACATGCGGTCCAAGACGGTCGACGGGGTAGTCAATGAAGCTATCGCGCAGCGTGTGGGCCTGTCGGGCGCGGTCATCGAGGAAATGTATCGATACATGGGCTTGGCGGCCTACGAAGACCGCTACGTGATCCCGACCACGCACCGTGAGGACACGGAGGACGCCTACTGGCTGCGTGGCGCGGCCGGCTTCGCCTTCCGGGAAGGTTCCAACGGCACCACCAAGGCCGACCTCTTCGGCCGGCCAGGTCACACACCGCGCAAGAAGTACATGGACATCCCCACATGAGCCGCACCCTCAAGGCGCTATCGCTCCTGTTGTCCTATCCGACCGAGGAGCTGAAGGCCGACGCTCAGTCGTTGCGCGCGGCGATCGCCAGCGAACACGACCTCAAGCCCAGGACGCGATCGGCGCTGGACCCGCTGTTCGAGGAGTTCGCCCGCGATGAACTGCTCGATCTCCAGGGGCGCTACACCGACCTGTTCGATCGTACGCGCTCGCTGTCGCTGCATCTTTTCGAACATGTGCATGGCGAAAGTCGCGAACGCGGCCAGGCCATGATCGACCTGCGCGAGACCTATCTCGCTCAGGGCTTCTACATGACCCCCGACGAGTTGCCGGACTACCTGCCGGCGTTCCTGGAGTTCGCCTCGCTCTTGCCGGCGCGCGAGGCGCGGCGGTTACTGGCCCAACCGTCCCATGTCTTCCAGGCCCTGTTCGAGCGCCTGGCCAAGCGGCGGACTCCCTATGCGGCCGTGCTGCAGGCGATCGTCGAGCTTTCCGGCGCCCGGGTGGATCCGGACGCCATCGAGGACCTGCGTCGCCAGCCCGACGCCAGCGCCGACGACTTCACCGCGGTCGATGCGGCCTGGGAAGAGGCGCCCGTCAGGTTCGGGCCCGAGACACCGCAGCCCACCGGGTTCGTCGCCAAGCTGAGAGCCTGGAAGCGACCCGCCGACCGCCCGCCGTCGGCTAGCTGAGGAGCATGTCATGCAGTCCTTCATCAATCAGCTCGCCTTCGGCTGGTATCCATATCTCGCCGTGACTGTGCTGATCGTCGGCAGCATCTTTCGCTTCGACATGGCCCAGTACACTTGGCGGTCCCAGTCGAGCCAGTTCCTGCGGCGCAAGCAGATGGTGCTGGGCTCCAATCTCTTCCACATGGGCGTCCTCATCCTGCTGGGGGGTCACTTCGTCGGCCTGCTGACGCCGGTCAACGTGTTCGACGCCGTTGGTATCGAGCATGGCTTCAAGCAGCGGGCGGCCCTCCTTGTCGGTGGCGCTGCGGGGATCATGGCCTGGGTCGGCGCGACCTTGCTGCTTCATAGGCGGCTGTTCGATTCGCGCATCCGCCGCAGCTCACACTGGACGGACATCGCGGTGCTGGTCCTGCTCTGGCTGCAGCTTACGCTCGGCATCGCCACCACCTACTGGACGATGCAGCATCTCAATGGCGAGGAGATGCTGCTGTTCATGGGCTGGGCCAACGGGCTCCTGACCTTCAATCCGCGCGCCGCGGACCTGATCGTGGATGCGGCCCTGGTCTACAAGCTGCACATCATCCTGGGGCTGACGCTCTTCATGATCACCCCGTTCAGTCGGCTGGTGCACATCTGGAGCATCCCGATCTTCTACCTCGTGCGGCCTGGCTATCAGTTGGTGCGCAGTCGCGGCGCCGTGCGTCGTCCTCAGCCCGCCTCGCTCTCGCACGGAGAGGCGGGCGCCGCCCCGAGCTATGGCGGTCCCGTCGTGCAAAGGGCAGGGGTGGAAGAAAGCCAATGACCGACGCCCGCTTTGTCCTCACGACTTCACGGGCGGGCGAGCGAGCGGCCGCGCCGCCGAAAAGCCAGGCGACCGCGGAAGCGAGCGGCTGTGGTTGTGGCGGCGGCGGGCGGGCCAGCCGTCCTCTGCAACCGATCGTGCGAGTCCATGGGGAGGAGATTACGCCCGAGGCCATCGCCCAGGAGACGCAGAATCATCCTGGTCCTGATCCCCAGGCGGCATGGGAGGCGGCGGCACGCGCCCTGGTCGTGCGCAGGCTGCTGCTGGCCGAGGCCCGGCGGAGAGGCATGCGACCGGCGCCCGAGAGCGTTGGGGAGGGGCGGTACGAGACCGAGGATGAAAGCCTCATTCGCCAGATCCTCGAGGAGGCGGTCGTTCCCGCCGACCCGAGCCCTTCCGAGTTGCGGCGCGTCTACGAGGGCCTGCAGGAGAAGTTCGTCACGCCGACCTTGTTCGAGCCTGCGCACATACTGATCGAGCCGGCCGGAGACGACGCCGCAGCCTGGGCGCAGGCCGAGGCCGAGGCCAGGGCGTTGGTGGCGGAAATCGGGGATTCCCGTCAGGCCTTCGCCGAGGCGGCCACCCGCTCGGCCTGTCCGACCGGCGCGCAAGGCGGTTCGCTCGGCCAGATTCGCCGCGGTGAGCTCGTAGGGGAGGTGCAGGAGGCGATCGAAGCGCTCGCGGACGGGCATACTGCGCAAGCGCCGGTGCGGTCGCGATTCGGCTGGCATGTGGTGCGTCTTGAGCGCCGAATCCCCGGCCGTCAGCTTCCCTTCGAGGTGGTTGAGCCGAAGATTCGCGACATGCTGGAGGCGCGGGGCTGGACGATAGGGGCTGCGCAATTCGTCGCCGAGCTGGCCGAGGCCGCGCAAATCGAAGGCGTGAGCGTCACCCCGGCTGACGCCGGCTTCGGCGCCTGCGCAGACGGTGGCGGATGTTGACCCTGGGCGACATCCTGGCCGCGTCGCGGCGGTCGGCGGCCGCCCTCGACATGGCCGAGCTGCCGTCGGATCTCGTCGATCGCGTGGCGGCGCAAGCCGCCGCGGAGGCGATGTCGGCGGCGGACTATGTCCGCATGGCGGTGGCCGATTTCGCCGATTTCGCACAGCCCGAGGATTGGACTCACCTGTTGTCCAGGTTGAGGGATCAACTGGATGCTGGCCGCATTTGCCTGTGGACCATGGTCAAATGGCGGCTCGACGCGGCGGGCGCCGCGCCGCCCAGCAAGACGGAGCCGACCTCGTGACTTCCCCCGATCCGTCGAACGACGCCCAACCCGGCCTCAATCCCGATCTCAAGCGATCGGTGGACAAGGACTATTCCGAGGCCATGCACGGCAGCGAGCCGTTGGCCACCGTCTCGGTCAAGAAGAATGCGGTCGCCATCTGGCCGTTCATCTGGCTGGCCGTGACGATCGTGGCGGTCCTGCTCACGATCTGGTTGGTCATCTGAGTCGGGGCGCCTGGAAAGTGCGCGATTTATGGGTGTTTTGGGCTTGTCATGTTGGGGTGTGTTGATTAGGTTCCATGCCTTCGACCGAACGCCACGGCCCTTGCGGGAGCAATCTTCAAGATCTC
>NZ_JBEPLU010000004.1 GCF_040545335.1 Phenylobacterium koreense | reverse complement strand
GCCCTGCAGACCAAGCAGCAGCTTGGTGTTCAGGCGCTTGGCATCGCCAACCAGTCCTCCAGCGTTCTGCTCGGACTCTTCCGATAAGACAAAGGGGGCGTGGCCGCTCGCGGCCACGCTTTGGCGTCGGCGGCGGGAAGGACTGTCCTTCCCGCCGCTTTCGTTTTTCAGGCCGAAGGGTTCTGCTCGGCCGCCTGGATCTCGCTCGCGCAGGCCCGCGATGCGGCCACCTGGTCGGAGATCTCGTTTCGCAGCGCCGACACGCCGAGCATCTGATCGGGGCTGGCCAGGGTGCGCAGGGTCCGCTCCGCCACCGCTTCGCGCGCATAGGCCGCCCGCAGGCAGGGATCCTTCAATCGCCCCCAGATCGGCAGGCCATCGATCATCCTGGCCGACCCGGCGCAGGCGTCCCTCGCCTTCTCGATCAGCTCCGGCGTCGCCGGCTGGCTTTCCCGGGCCGCTACGCCCGCTATCTGATCGCTCCCGGCCTCCATCGCTCGCTCGCAATTGCGCAGCGCATTCCGCAGAGCTCCGACCTGCTGGAGCGTCGGCGGGGTCGCCTCGGCCGTCGCGGCCGCCTGTTCGGGCAGATAGTCCTCGGGCCTGTCGTCACAGGCGCTCAAGGCGATGACCAAGGCGGTAGAAAACACGATCTTACGCAACACGACGGAAGTCCCGGCAACTACTTTCCCGCACACGAAAGCTCTCAACTCGCCGTTTGGATGCGCGAACATCGTGATCCGAGCGGTTGACCCGCGCCAAGGCGGCGCTTAGCGTCCGCTTCCTTCTTTGAAATCGCTAGGTGTCTCCATGCCCCAGATCCTGGTTCAGGACCTGGCCAAGACCTATCGCGTGGCCGAGCGCGAGCCCGGCCTGTTGGGCGCCGCACGCGGTCTCGTGCGCCGCCGAACCCGCAAGGTCGAAGCCTTGCGGGACGTTTCGTTTGCGCTCGAACGGGGCGAACTACTGGGCTTCATCGGTCCCAACGGCGCCGGCAAGTCCACGACGATCAAAATCCTCTCAGGCATCCTGCGGCCCGACAGCGGCCACGTGGAGGTCGGCGGGCTTGTCCCCTATGTCGATCGCATCGCCCACGTCTCGCGGATCGGCGTGGTCTTCGGCCAGCGCACCCAGCTCTGGTGGGACCTGCCGGTCATCGACGGCTTCGACCTGCTGCGCGACATCTATCGGGTCGATCCGATCCGCTATGCCCGAACCCGCGACGAGCTGGTCGATATGCTTCGGCTCGGCGCCCTGCTCGACCAGCCGGTGCGGCAACTCTCCCTCGGACAGCGGATGCGCGCCGAGATCGCCGCGGCCCTGCTGCACGAGCCCGATGTCCTCTTCCTCGACGAGCCGACCATCGGCCTGGACGCCCCCTCGAAGCTGGCGGTGCGGGACTTCGTCAAGCGCCTGAACCGCGAGCGCGGCGTCACCGTCCTTCTGACCACCCACGACATGCACGACATCGAGGCCCTGGCCGAGCGGGTGATCGTCATCGGCCACGGGCAGGTGCTGGCCGACAGCCCCTTCGAGGCCCTGCGCAACGACGTGCTGCGCGAGCGCCGGCTGTTCGTGGACTTCGCGCACGAGGCGCCGGACATCGACTTGCCGGGGGTCGAGGTGCGATCGCGGGAGGGACGCTCGCTGGAGCTGGCCTTCGACCCTGCGCTCGTCCCGGCGCCCCGCCTGATCGCGGCCATCGCCGCGGACTTTGCGGTCGACGACGTCCATGTCGAGCAGCCTGCGATCGAGGAGGTCATCGCCCGCTTCTACGACCTTCACGGCGCGGCGGAGGCATAGGGCATGCCGGCCGTTCGCCCCTACGCCGCGGCTTTCGCCGCCCGCTTCATGCTCATGCTGCAGTACCGCGCCGCGGCCCTGGCCGGGTTCGCGACCCAGTGCTGGTGGGGCGCCATCAAGGTCATGGTGTTCGCCGCCTTCTACGCCGCCGCCCCCGAAGCGGCCGGCGGCTCGCTGACCCTGGCCCAGACCATCACCTACATCTGGCTGGCCCAGGCGCTGCTGGCGCTGGTCCCTTGGGGCGGCGACCCCGAGATCGGCCAGGCGGTGCGCACCGGCGCCATCGGCTATGACCGGCTGCGGCCGCTCGACACCTATGCCTGGTGGTACGCCCGCTCCGCGGCCTGGATGACCGCCAGGGCGCTGCCGCGCGCAGCCCTAATGCTCGCCTTCGCCGGGGTCCTGCTGCCGCTGATCGGGCTGGAAACCTGGTCCTGGCGGCCACCGGCCAACATGACCCAGGCGGCGCTGTTCGCCGTCTCGGCGGTCCTGCTGGTGGCGCTGTCCTCGGCCTGGGTGATGCTGCTCAACCTCGCGGCGGTGCGGCTGCTGGACGAGCGCGGGGTGAACGCCATGACCTCCTCGGTGATCATCGTCTTCTCCGGCAACCTGCTGCCCCTGCCCCTCTTTCCCGAATGGATTCAAGGATTTCTGTTCGTCCAGCCGTTCGCCGGCATGCTCGACATCCCGGTCCGGATCTATTCCGGCGCCCTGACCGACGGGCAGGCCCTGACGGGCCTGGCGCTGCAGGCCGGCTGGACCGCCATATTCATCGCCCTTGGCCGCGCCTGGATGCACGGGGTCATGGGCCGGCTCCAGATGCAGGGAGGCTGACCGGTGTCGGCGCTTCTCCTCCTCGCGCGCTATTTCAGCGCCTCGGTCCGCGGCCAGATGCAATATCCAGGATCGGCCTTAGCCCTTGGCGTGGCTCAGTTTTTCGCGACCATCATCGACATCCTCGCGGCCTGGGCGCTGTTCGATCGCTTCGGGCCGGTCCAGGGCTGGACCTTCGGGGACATCGCCCTTTTCTTCGGGATGGTCAGCGTATCGTTCGCCATCGCCGACTTCCTCAGCCGGGGATTCGACGTGTTCGGGACCAGCTTCGTCAGAACCGGAGACTTCGACCGGGTGCTGCTGCGGCCGCGGTCGGCGGCGCTGCAGTTGATCGGCTACGAATTCCGGCTTTCCAGGATCGGGAGATTGGCGCAAGGCCTTGTGGTCATTGGGCTTTCCACCAGCGTTCTAGGCCTCGACTGGCATGCCGATAAAATCCTGCTCGCGATCTGGACCATCGCGGGGGGCGTCGCCCTCTTCATCGGGCTGATGGTCCTGCAGGCGACGCTGGCGTTCTGGACCGTCGAGAGCCTCGAGGTCATGAACGTCGTGACTTATGGCGGGGTGCAGGCCTCGCAGTTCCCGCTAAGCATCTATGCCGACTGGTTCCGGAATTTCCTTATATTCGTCATACCATTAGGCTGCATCGCCTACTTCCCGGTGCTGGCCCTGCTCGGCAAGCCGGATTCGCTGGGCGCGCCGGACTGGCTGCTGCCGCTGACCCCGGCGGCGGGGTTCGTCTTCCTCGGAATCTCATTCCTGGCCTGGCGCTTCGGGGTCGCCAAGTACACATCGACAGGGAGCTAGAAGGTCGCGGCTATCGTCAGGTTTCCTGCCGATAGCCGCAGGAACCTGCCTATTCGGCCGCCATGGCCAGGGCGCTGCCGCGCGTCAGGGCGGTCTTGGCGGCCAGTGAAGCCTTGGCGGCTTCGTACTCGGCGGCGAGGCGATCGATGAGTTCGCCGGCGCTCGGCACTTCCTTGACCGCGCCGATGCCCTGGCCGCAGCCCCAGATGTCCTTCCAGGCCTTGGCCTTCTGATTGCCGCCCGAACCGAAGCTCATCTTCGAGGGATCGGACTGCGGCAGGTTGTCCGGATCGAGCCCCGCGGCCTCGATCGACGGGCGCAGGTAGTTGCCGTGCACGCCGGTGAAGAGATTCGAGTAGACGATGTCCTCGCCGGACGAGGCGACGATCATGTCCTTGTAGCCCTGGACCGCGTTGGCTTCCCTGGTCGCGATGAAGGCCGAGCCGATATAGGCGAGGTCCGCGCCCATGGCCTGGGCGCCCAGGATCGCCGCGCCGTTGGCGATGGCGCCCGAAAGCGCGATCGGGCCGTCGAACCAGGCGCGCAGCTCTTGGATCAGGGCGAAGGGCGACAGGTGGCCGGCATGGCCGCCGGCGCCGGCCGCGACCGGGATCAGGCCGTCGGCGCCCTTCTCGACCGCCTTGCGGGCGAAGCGGTCGTTGATCACGTCATGCAGGACCACGCCGCCGTAGGAATGGATCGCCTGGTTCACGTCCTCCCGCGCGCCCAGCGAGGTGATGGTCACCGGCACCTTGTACTTCACGGCCATCTCGACGTCGTGCTCGAGCCGGTCGTTGGTCTTGTGGACGATCTGGTTCATCGCGAACGGCGCGGAGGGGCGGTCCGGGTTCTTACGGTCCCAGTCGGCGAGCTCTTCGGTGATCTGCGCCAGCCATTCGTCGAGCTGGCTGGCCGGGCGGGCGTTCAGCGCCGGGAAAGACCCGACGATGCCGGCCTTGCATTGGGCGATCACCAGTTCCGGCCCGGAGATGATGAACAGCGGCGAACCGATCACCGGGATACGGAGGCGTTCAGCGAGGACTGGGGGCAGGGCCATGAAATTCGTTCCTGAGTATGTGGTGTCGAGCTAGCTGGGGGAGCTAATTTTTACAGCGTACGCACAAAGCCGCAACGGGCGCAAGACGCCGCCTTGGACTGACCCCGCGTGAACTTGACGCCTGGCGCTGACAGGTCCCAATGACCACCCGATGACCGATATCGCCGCTTCGCTTTCCGCCTTTCCCGCCGTCACCGCCGACGACTGGCGCGCACTGGTCGCCAAGACCCTGAAGGACGCGCCGTTCGAGAGCCTTCGCCGCAAGACGGCCGAGGGCCTGGATGTCGAGCCGCTCTATGAGCCGGCGCACAGGCCGGCGGCGTTTCCGCTGGCGGCGCGGGACGCCGAGCGCCCCTGGGACGTGCGAATGGCCGTGGTTCATCCGGACGCAGGTCGCGCCGGCCGCGACCTGCTGGGCGACCTGGAGGGCGGCGCGGCCTCGGGCCTGATCGTCATCGATCCGGCCGGCGCCGAAGGCGTGGCGCTGGAATCGGCCGCCGACCTCGCCCGAGTGCTGGACGGGGTGATGCTCGAACTGGCGCCGGTGGCCCTGGACGCCGGATTCCTCGGGCCCAAGGCGGCGGACTGGCTGAGCTCGGCGGCCAAGGGGTCGCCCACCGCACTCCTGCTCTTCCACATGGACCCGCTGAGCGCCTTCGCCCGTGCGGGCGAAAGCCCCGGCCCGATCGAGAGCCACCTGATTTCGGCCGCCACGGTGGGCGTGCGGCTGGCGCAGGCCTATCCGAAGGCCAGCCTCTTCCTGGCGTCGGGCCGCGTGGTCCATGAGGCCGGCGGCGGCGAGGCCGGCGAACTGGCCTTCGCCATGGCCGCGGCGGTCGCCTACGCCAAGGCCCTGGTCCGGGCGGGCTTGAACATGGCCGAGGCGTTCGAGCGCATCCAGATCGGCCTCTCCGCCGACGCCGACTATTTCACCGTCATCGCCAAGCTGCGCGCGGCCCGCGTGCTGTGGGCGCGGATCACCGACGCCTGCGGCGTTGAGGCGCCGGCGCGGATCGAGGTCCGCTCCTCGCAGCGGATGCTGGCCGTTCAGGACCCTTGGACCAACATGCTGCGCCTCACCTCGGCCGCGTTCGGCGCGGCGGTGGGCGGGGCCGACGCGGTGGCGCTGGGAACCTTCACCGACGCCCTGGGCCTGCCGACCGCCTTCGCCCGCCGCCAGAGCCGCAACACGCAACTGGTGCTGATGGAAGAGGCCAACCTCGGCCGGGTGGCCGATCCGGCGGCCGGGTCCGGCTATGTCGAGGCGCTGACCGATGAGATCGCGAAAGCCGCCTGGTCGCAGTTCCAATCCGTCGAGGCGGCGGGCGGACTGGTGGCGGCGCTGACCGGCGGCCTGATCGCCGAGGGCGTCGAAAAGGTGCGCACTGCGCGGACCGCTGCCGGCGCGCCCAAGATCGTCGGGGTGACCGCCTTCCCGCCGACTCAGGAGGCGCCGGTCGAGGTCGAGCAGGCCACGCCCAAGGCCGTGGAAGCCCCCTCCCCCCGCCTGCCCGGCCCGGACGGACACTGCCCGCCGCTCGCCCCCGTCAGCCTCGCCCAGGTCGAAGAGGCCGCCTAATGAGCCAGTTCCCCGATTTCGCCACCCTGCCCCTCGACGCCGGGGCCACGCCGCGCCTGCCGCTGAAGGGGCTGGCCTGGGAGACACCGGAAGGCGTCGCCGTAAAGCCGTCCTACGGCCTGGACGACGTGGCGATGCTCTCGACCGGCTATCCGGGCCTGGCGCCGTTCGTGCGCGGTCCCTACCCGACCATGTACCTGACCAACCCGTGGACGGTGCGCCAGTACGCCGGTTTCTCCACGGCGGAGGATTCCAACGCCTTCTATCGGCGCAACCTGGCGGCCGGGCAGATGGGCCTGTCCGTCGCCTTCGACCTGGCCACCCACCGCGGTTATGACAGCGACCATCCGCGGGTGAAGGGCGACGTCGGTATGGCCGGGGTGGCCATCGACTCCATCCTCGACATGCGGACCCTGTTCGACGGCATCCCGCTCGACAAGATGAGCGTGTCGATGACCATGAACGGGGCGGTGCTGCCGATCCTGGCGCTCTACATCGTGGCGGCCGAGGAACAGGGCGTTCCGCACGAGAAGCTGTCGGGCACGATCCAGAACGACATCCTCAAGGAGTTCCTGGTCCGGAACACCTACATCTATCCGCCCGGCCCTTCGATGCGGATCATTTCGGATATCTTTTCATATACTTCGCGCGAAATGCCGAAGTTCAACTCGATCTCGATCAGCGGCTATCACATCCAGGAGGCCGGGGCGACGCTGGACCTGGAGCTGGCCTACACCCTGGCCGACGGCATCGAGTACGTCCGCGCCGGCGTGGCGGCCGGGATGGGCGTCGACCAGTTCGCCCCGCGCCTGTCGTTCTTCTGGAACGCCGGGATGAACGCCTTCATGGAAATCGCCAAGCAGCGGGCCGGGCGCCTGCTCTGGGCCAAGCTGATGAAGGACGAGTTCGACCCGAAGGACGCCCGCTCTCTGTCGCTGCGCGCCCACACCCAGACCAGCGGCTGGAGCCTGGCGGCGCACGACGTGTTCAACAACGTGCCGCGCACCCTGGTCGAGGCCATCGCCGCGGCGGGCGGCCAGACCCAGAGCCTGCACACCAATTCGCTGGACGAAGCCCTGGCTCTGCCGACCGACTTCTCCGCCCGGATCGCCCGCAACACCCAGCTCTTCCTGCAGCTCGAAAGCGGCCAGACCCGGGTGGTCGATCCGTGGGGCGGCTCGTTCTATGTCGAGCGGCTGACCGCCGACCTCGCGGCCCGGGCGCTGGAGCACATCGCCGAGGTCGAGGCCCTGGGCGGCATGGCGAAAGCGATCGAGGACGGCCTGCCCAAGCGGCGGATCGAGGAGGCCTCGGCCCGGACCCAGGCCCGCATCGACGCTGGCCGCCAGAGCGTGGTGGGCGTCAATCGCTACAAGCCGGCGGTCGCCGACGAAATCCCGGTGCTGAAGGTCGACAACACCGCCGTGCGCGAGGCGCAGCTCGAGAAGCTGAAGCGCCTGAAGGCCGAGCGCGACCCGGCCGCGGTCGAAGCCGCCCTCACCGCCCTGACCAACGGGGCGGCCGGGAACGGCAATCTGCTGGAGCTGTCGGTGAACGCCGCGCGGGCCAAGGCGACGGTGGGCGAGATCAGCATGGCCCTGGAAAAGGTGTTCGGCCGCCACGCCGCCGAGGCCTTCGCGGTGACCGGGGTCTATCTGCGCGAGGCCGGCGCCACGCCGCAGTCCGAGCGCGCCAAGGCCATGACCGAGGCCTTCCGCCAGGCCGATGGCCGCAAACCGCGGGTGATGGTCGCCAAGATGGGCCAGGATGGCCACGACCGCGGCCAGAAGGTGATCGCCTCGGGCTTCGCCGACCTGGGCTTCGAAGTCGACATCGGCAACCTGTTCCAGACCCCGGCCGAGGCCGCGGCGCAGGCGGTGGCGGACAATGTGCATGTGGTGGGCGCGAGCTCGCTGGCGGCCGGCCACCTGACCCTGGTGCCGGAACTGAAGGACGAACTGGCCAAGCTCGGCCGGCCGGACATCCTGGTGGTGGTCGGCGGGGTGATCCCGCCCGAGGACTTCCAGGCCCTGCGCGACGCCGGTGTCGCGGCGATCTTCACCCCCGGCACTGTGGTGCCCGAGGCGGCCATCGAGGTCATGGAGCGACTGAACGAGCAGATGGGCTACGCCCAGCTCGAAACGGCTTGAGGGCTCCCCGCGCGGGAGAAAGGCCCAGGCGCCCGGCGGCATGAGACTTCGTCCTTACGAGACCTCCGACGAGATAGCCGTGGCCGACGTCTGGTCGACGGCTGGCGCTCGGTCGGCCTCGAGCAGCCGGCCGTGACCAGGGCTGCGGCGTCGGCGGCGCCTTGTTCGACCAGGTCACAGCCCAGTTGTCGGAAGGCTTCTGGCTGCGCACCCAGGCGGAAAACCACCGCGCGCGCCGGTTCTACGAGCGTCGCGGCATGATGCTCGACCACATCGAAGGCGAAACCGGCGTGGAACGCGCCGTCTATGTGATGCGCCGTTCCACTTGACACTGACCGGTGGTCAGTAGCCTAATGACCGCCAGTCATCAGGAGCGGGCGATGGACAGGCCGCTGCGCCGGCGCCTCCGTCCCGAGGCGCGCAGGCTGGAGATCGTCGAGGCCGCCGAGCGGCTGTTGCAGGCGCAGGGCTCGCGCGTGCGGGTGGAAGACGTGGTCCGCGAGGCGGGCGTCGCCAAGGGCACCTTCTTCCTCTACTTCCCAACCTGGGACGACCTGCTGGAGGCCATCCGCGAGCGGCTGGTGGGCCGGTTCGACGCAGCCCATCCCCTGCCGACCGAGGCCGAGGGACCGATCGACTGGCCGGCCCTGGTGGCCGAGCAGGCCGCCGCCTTCATCGACTTCACGATCCCGAACCACAGCGTGGGCGAAGCGATTTTCCATTCGGACTTCGCCGAGCGCAGGCCGCTGGCCGACAACGGCATCCTGCGTCTGACGGCGGTGATCCGCGCGGGCCAGGAGGCGCAGGCCTTCGGGCCGGTCGATCCGGAGCCGACGGCGCGGCTGCTGTTCGCCGCGATCCACGAAACCGCGGACGCCGTCGCCCGCGGCGAGGACCGCGACATGGCGGTGGCCGCGCTGCAGAACCTGCTCAGACGCGCGCTGGCCCCATAGGCCAGGCCATATCGTTCAAAGGGAGGACGACCCATGAGTGAGAGCCTTGTGAACGTTCGATACATGGTCGCCGACGTGCCGGCCTCGGCCGACTGGTACGTGGACAATCTCGGATTTGAGCGCCTGCCGAACGCCTCGCCGGCCTTCGCGGCGGTGGAGCGCGGGCCGCTGCGGCTGCTGCTGAGCGGCAAGGCCAGTTCGGCGGGGCGGCCGATGCCGGACGGCCGGCAGCCCGAGGCCGGCGGCTGGAACCGGTTCCAGTTCGTCGTCGAGGACCTGGAAACCGAGGTCGAGCGGCTGCGCGGGCGCGGCGTGCGGTTCCGCAACGACATCGTCAGTGGCCCGGGCGGCAAGCAGATCCTGGCCGAGGACCCATCGGGCAATGTCGTGGAAATCTTCCAGCCGGCGGCGGTCGGCTAGTCCGAGCCGATCATTACCAGGTTGCCCTCGCTGTCGCGCAGCAGGGCGTAACGTTCGCGCGGGGCCCAGGGGGCGTCGATCGGCGGCTGGTCGAAGACGACGCCCTTGGTGACCAGCGCCTCGTAGGCGGCGTCGACGCTCTCGACCACCAGGATCAGCACCGGCTGCTCGCCGGGCTCCTCGTTCGCGCGGCGTTCGAAGAGGATGCGGGTGGGCGAGCCGGCGACCTCCAGCTCGATCCAGCGCCAGCCGCTGCCGTACTGCTGATCGGCGCTGAGGGTGAGGCCCAGCAGGTCGCGGTAGAAGGCGATGGCGCGGTCCTGGTCGGTGACCGGCAAGCTCGAGAACTTCACGTGCCTGAACATCTCGCCTCCTCTCCAGGTCAGACCTGATCGGGACTTGCCTGGCGCCGTCGCCATCGCGGCCTGGCGTACCAGGAGGATGGCAGTTCCGAGGGGCCGTGGCGGGCCTCGATGTCCTTCTGGAGCGCCTTGGCCGCCATCAGGTGGCCCGGGAAAAGGGTGTCCACCGCCCAGCCGATCACAGGGCCGGTGGAGGCTGCGGTGTCGAGGAAGAGGTAGGCGGCCATCCGCGCCAGGGTCGGCAGCGAGGCCTTGGCGACGACGCCGTGATAGAGCAGCACCGCCCCTGCCCCTGCGCCATAGGCGGTGCCGGCGATCGGCACCCAGGCGAGGACGCCGTCGAGGCCGATACCGATGGGCCCGACGGCGACCAGCCGGTCGGACAGGCGCTTGATGCGCTCGGCCGCCCGCCAGGCGGTATGGGCGCGTTCGCGATCAATCGGCATGTCGGCCATGCGCGTCCTCACAACAGCGAGAAACGCAGCGTAAGCAGAAAAGTCTCGGCGTGCGAGGGGTTAACATCCGTCGGATGAGGGGCAAACGACCTATCGGCGCCTCAAGCGCTTGCCGTCCACCCAAGCCCCCTCATCCGTCAGCCTTCGGCCGACACCTTCTCCCACAAGGGGAGAAGGATCGCTGATCGGAACGCCCTCCCCGCGCGGAGGAAGGGCGCTGTGTCAGAAGCCGCGAGCAGCCGTCGCCGACGGGGCGACATAGGCGTTCTCGACGCCTTGCTTGGCTTCCATCGGCGCGCCGATGCTCAGATAGGTCTGGCTCGCCTCCGAATAGCGGGGCCAATCGGCCACGCCGGCCAGGCTCGGGTCGCCGGTCTTGGCGAACCTGGCCCATACCTTCGCGAACTGATCGGAGACGCGCAGGTCCTCGTCGTCATGCAAGGGCACGCCCATCGAGCAGCCGCCGCGGGCCGCCAGGGTCTGGGTAGTCCCGGAACCCAGCCCGACCGGGATCGCGCCGAACACATAGGACAGCTACAGGCCATGGAAGGCGACGCAGCCCGGCTCGCGCCGCCATCCGGCCGGCAACTGCTTGAAGGCGTAGACATAGGCCGGCGCCCCGGAGGCGGCGTGCAGCGCGGCAGCTTGGCCGACCGTTTCCTTGAGCGAGGATTCGCCGGCGTTGGCGCCGAGGCGCAAACGCCTGCGGCCGCCCAGGCAGGGCGTTCGGCAGCAGGCCCGCAGGAGGAGCGATCAGATGAGGTCGCCGGCCGCGGCGTCGAAGAGCAGGTAGGTCCGGCCGGCTTCGGAGTTGAGCAGGGCTTCGACCAGAAAGCCTGCCGGATCGCGGGTCACGGCGTCGTCCAGCAGTTCGTGATAGCGCCCGAGATAGGCCACGGCGTGGCGCTTGAGCGTCTCGTCGGTCAGCAGCTTGCGGGTCAGGCGGCGGGTGGCGGCGGGGGCCAGCTTGCGGACCAAACCGCGGGCGCCTTCGCCATCGCGGGCCTGCAGCGTGGAGGCCAGTTCGGCGATGCGGCTGCGCGGCAGGAGCGCGGCCGGGTCGATGCCCATGCCGGCGATCTCGGCGCCGAGGATCTCCTCCAGCGGCGCCTGCTGCTGCTCGGCGCTGGCGGCGGCTGCGCCCTCGGTCTCCTCCAGCGAGGAGATCAGGTCCTTCCAGGTCCACTCGTCGGCAGGCTCCTCCGCCCGGCCCGTGGCCTGGCCGAAGACGGTGCGGAACTCGGCGTCGGTGGCGGTGGGGGTCAGGCGCAGGCGAGCGCGCGGCTCCTCCTCGCGGGGGGCGGGCTTGGGCGCGATGGGCTGGTCGAGTTCGAGCTCGGCCGCATCGTCGGCGGGCGCAGGCGGCGCCTTCGCGGGCTTGAGGCTTTCGCGGAGCGAGGTGCGGGCCGGCCGCTCGCGCGGCGCCGGCGGGGTGGAAACAGCGGCGCCGGTGGTGGCGACCGAGCCCATCATCCGCACCGCCTCGCTGAGCATCTCGTAGTTGCGGCGCACCCGGTTCTGGAAGGCGTCGTCGATGGCCTGGGTCTCGTCGGCGGTGCGGCGGGCGTGGTCCATCAGCTCGTCGATGCTCTCGGCGACGGCGAGGCGAACCTCCTCGGCCTTTTCGCGGGCCGCGGCCGGGAGCTGGGTGGCGCGGGCCTCGATGTCGCCGAGCATGGCGGTGAGCTCGTCCAGGGTGGAGCGGGCGGCCCTGGCCCCTTCGTCCAGCTTGCGCAGGGTCGCGGCGCCGGCCTGCTCGACCATCAGGGCCGACTGTTCGATGAGGGCGCGGGCCTCGCCGAGCCGGTCTTCGAACAGCTTGTTGGCCTGCTGGCCGGCGGTGAAGGCGGCTTCGGAGAGCTGGTCGACCTGGTTGCGGGCGAGCTCGGCGTGACGGGCGGCGGCCAGGCGGGTCTCCTCGGCGGCCTGGCCCATGGCGGCGATGGCCAGGCGCGTCTGCTCCTCCAGGCGCACACGCTCGGCGGCGGCGGCCTGGCCGACGGCTTCCACCGAATGCAGGGTCGTCTGGCCGAACTCGTCGCGCTCGGCCTTGGCGGTTTCGGCCAACTCGCGGAACTGGGCGGAGGCGTCGGCGAGAAGCTGGCGCAGGGCCTCCCCGCCGCGGGCCGCGCGGTCACCCATCTCGACGGCCGAAAGGCGGGCCTGGCTGATGAAGTCGGCGAGCTTGGCGGTCTGTTCGTCGAGCTGGGTGTTGAGCGCCTGCTGGTCGGACCGCAGCGCGTCGGTGGCGGAGACGAGGCTGGCGCGCTGCGCCGAAAGCCCCTTCTCCACCGCGCCGATCTGCTCGACGACGCCGGCGCCGGCGGTCTCCAGGCGTGCGATGTGGCGGGTGAGATCCTCGGCGGCGGTGCGGGCGGCGTCGGTGGTCTCGCCGGCGGCGGCGGCGAGGTCGGCGGCGCGGGAGGCCAGGGACGCCTCGGCCTCGCGGAGCTGGGCCTCGGCCAGATCGGAGGCTTCGCCGACCATCTTGGCCTGGCGGGCGATGACGTCGGCGACAGCGGTGGCCTGGGCGTCGAGCTTGTCGGCGAGGCCGCCGAGTTCGCTGCGCTCGCGGCCGAGGGCTTCGGAGAGCCCCTTGGCGGTGCGGGCGGCGTTGGCGGCGGCCTGGGCCAGCTCCTCGCTGTCGGCGGCCAGGGCCTGGCGCAGGACGACCATGGTCTCGCGGGCTTCCTCGGCGGCCTGGCCGGCGCGCGCGATCTCCTCGCGCACGGCGTTGACCACGTCCATGGTCTGGAGGCCGGCGGTGACGGCCGGGCTGATCATCTCGTCGGCCAGGGCCTTGGCGCGCTGGGCCTCCTGGGCGAGCTTCTGGCCCTGGCGCAGGACGTAGGCGGCCACCCAGACCAGCACGGCCGGGCCGATCGCCAGAGCGGCGAAGACCAGCAGGGCGAAGGGCTCGAAGTCCAGCGGGGCGACGGCGCGGCGATAGCCGAGGGCGAAGGCCAGCGGCGCAGCAGCCCACAGCACCGAGACGACCAGGGCGACCAGATAGATCGGCCAGCCCGAGGGCGCGGCGACCGGGGTGACGCGGGAGAGCTGCGCAGGCGGCGGGCTCGAGGTTTCGGGCGCCGGCGGCTGCGCCTCGCGCTCAAGGGTCAGCTCGCCGCCGGCCGGAGCGGCGACGGGGGCGAGCTCGGCCGGCGCGGGATCGGCGGCGACCGCCTCGTCCAGACCCCGGAAATCGATAGGTTGCTGCCGCTTCTTGATTTTCATGGCCTGTAGAACGCGGCCTTCCACCCCTGCGGACGGGGCCCAGCTCCCGCCGTTGTGCTCAAGCTGCAAGGATTACCGGCGAACGCAGGCGAGGCAAAGCGCTATGCCGATGAAATTCTCGTGGAGCGGGAAGCGCCCCGTCAAACCCGCAGGCCCGCGCGCTCGTCGGGACAGAGCGGCCGGTCGCCTTCCGGAGGCTTGGCGACCTTGACCACCATGCGGGCGGTAGGAGCGGCCGCGACCTTTCGCGCAGCAGTACGCGCGACCGTGCGCTGGGCCGGCGCAGGCTTTTCCACCTGCTGCGTGTCCAGCGTCACGCCGAAATGCGAGTAGGCGGCGGCGGACGAGGAGACCACCACCGCGGCGACGATTTCGGTCAAGGTTTGCATCGGAACTCTCCCGTACGTCCGATACGATTCCAGCGAGCGGCGTTATACGGCAGTCAGACCCGTCGGACGATCTGTCGCATCATGAAATTTCCGTCATGAAGGCTCAGGCGGCGTCGCGGAAGGCCGCCCCCTCGTGCCGGAGCAGCCACTGCTTGCGCTCGATGCCGCCGCCGTAGCCGGTGAGGCTGCCGTCCGAGCCGATCACCCGATGGCACGGAACGACGACGCCGACCGGGTTGGCGCCGTTGGCCAGGCCCACGGCGCGGATGGCCGCCGGCTTGCCGATGCGGGCGGCCAAGCCCTTGTAGGTCAGGGTCTCGCCCGGGGGAATCGTGCAGAGCGCGGTCCAGACGGCGCGCTGGAACTCGGTGCCGCCGGTGCGCCAGGGGATAGCGGAAAGGGCGGCCAGCTCACCGCCGAAATAGGCGTCGAGGGAGGCGCGGACGCCGGCTGGAGCGGCGCCCTCCGCCAACTCGGTCGGCGGGTTCTGCCGGCGCAGCAGCAGGCGCAGGCGAGCTTCGTGGCTGGTCCAGTCGAAGGCGCGCAGGAAACCGTCGGCGTCGGTGACGACGATCCCCTCCCCCACGGGCGTCGGCAGGCGGTCGAGGGTGAGACGTTCAGTCACGCTTTCAGGCGGCCTTGGCATGTTTCGTATCCGAGGGGTTCTTGGGATCGGCGGCCCAGAGGTGGGAGGCGGCGTAGGCGCGCCAGGGCCGCCAGCGCTCGGCGCGGGCCAGGAGCTGGGCCGGGTTGGGTCGCGCGCCGTCCGGGCCTTCGAGGGCGCGCATCAGACCGATGTCGGCGCTGGGGAAGGCGTCGGGTTCGCGCAGCGCGCGCATGGCGATGTACTGGGCGGTCCACTCACCAACGCCGGGCAGGGCCCGCAGGGCGGCGACCGCCTCGTCCAGGCTGCGTCGGGCGCCGAAGAGCTCGGGGTCGGCGTCCGCGGCGGCGGCGAGGCCGACGAGGGCCCGGCCCCGCGAGCGCGGCATGGCGAGGGTCTCGACATCGACCGCAGCAAGCTGGGCCGGGGTCGGGAAGAAGTGGGTGAGGCCCAGGCGGGCTGCGGCCTCGTCCCGCAGCGGCGAGCCATGGGCGGCGGTGATCTTGCCGGCCAGCACCCGCGCGGCCTGGACGGTGATCTGCTGGCCCAGCACCGCGCGCACCGCCAGCTCGAAGCCGTCCCAGGCGCCGGGCGCACGCAGGCCCGGCCTGGCGGCGACCATCGGCGCGAGATCTGGATCCTCGGAAAGGTGGGCGGCGATCACCGCCGGGTCGGCGGCGAGGTCGAAGACCCGGCGGATGCGGGCGATGACTGCGGGCCAGACCTGGACCTTGGAAAAACGCAGGGTGACCTGCAGGTAGTCCCCCTGCCCCGGCTCGACCATGACTACGCCGCTGGTCCCGGCCACCTGCAGCGTGCGGGCGTAGCGGCCGTCGCGGACGCTCTCGACGCCGGGAATGGCGCGGGCGGTGAGGAAGCCCAGCATGGCCCGCCAGTCGTAGGGCGCGCGATAGGCGAGACGGATGCTGGCCGCGCCGCCGTCGCTGGCGGCGATCTCCGCCCCACCCAGGCGGCGGAGCTTGGCGGGCGGGCGGGCGAAGAGCTGCTGGAAGGTCTCGTTGAAGCGGCGAACGCTGCCGAAGCCGGCGGCCAGGGCGACCTCGGCCATCGGCATGCGGGTCTCCTGGATGAGCTGCTTGGCCAGCAGCACGCGGCGGGTCTGGGCCACGGCGATGGGCGAGGCGCCGACATGCTGATGGAACAGGCGGCGAAGCTGCCGCTCGCCGACGCCGAGGCGCGAGGCGAGCCCTTCCACGTCGCCGGTGTCCAGGGCGCCGGTCTCGATCAGGGCCAGGGCGCGCGAGACGGTGTTGGAGGTCCCGCGCCAGGAGCCGAGGTCGGGCGAGGTCTCCGGCCGGCAACGCAGGCAGGGCCGGAAACCCGCCTCCTGGGCCGCGGCGGCGGAGCGGTAGAAGCGCATGTTCTCGCGCTTGGGCGTCCGCGCCGGGCAGATCGGCCGGCAGTAGATCCCGGTGCTCAGCACGCCCGAGAAGATGCGGCCGTCGAAACGGGCGTCGCGCATCACGAAGGCGCGGTAGCAGGCGTCGTCGTCCATATCCATGGCGGCATGATCGGCCCTGCGCGGACGCATGTCTCGCGGTTTTCGGACACGACCGGCGCAGGACCACCGGTTTCCGGCCTCCGCCATTTTCCTTGTGGGCCTGTCAGGAAAACTCTCTCGTCATGGCGAAGGGCCTCCCTTAAGCCATCGCTGCAGGGCCTAATCCGCAGCGCAGAAATGCGACGAGCGGATTTTTCGTTGTTAGATTTTGACTACAAACAGGGTTCGGCCCCGAGGATCACGTGCAAGGTACAGCCCTGATGCAGGCGAAACCGCCCGCCATCGCCCCCGAAACGCTTACCCACCTCCAGCGCCTGGAAGCCGAGAGCATCCAGATCATGCGCGAGGTCGCGGCCGAGGCCGAGCGTCCGGTGATGCTCTATTCGATCGGCAAGGACTCGGCCGTGATGCTGCATCTGGCGGCCAAGGCCTTCTATCCGTCCAAGCCCCCGTTCCCGCTGCTGCACGTGGACACGACCTGGAAGTTCCGGGCCATGTACGAGATGCGCGAGCGCATGGCCAAGGAGCTGGGCTTCGAGCTGCTGGTGCACAAGAATCCCGAGGCGGTCGAGCGGAACATCAATCCGTTCGAGCACGGCAGCGCCCTGCACACCGACATCTGGAAGACCGAGGGCCTGAAGCAGGCGCTGGACAAGTACGGCTTCGACGCGGCCTTCGGCGGCGCGCGCCGCGACGAGGAGAAGTCGCGGGCCAAGGAGCGCATCTTCTCGTTCCGCTCGGCCCAGCATCGCTGGGATCCGAAGAACCAGAGGCCCGAACTCTGGCGGCTCTACAACACCCGCAAGAACCCTGGCGAGAGCATCCGGGTGTTCCCGATCTCCAACTGGACCGAGCTGGACATCTGGCAATACATCCACCTGGAGAACATCCCGATCGTGCCGCTGTACTTCTCGGACGTGCGTCCGGTGGTGGAACGCGACGGGACGCTGATCATGGTGGACGACGAGCGGATGCCGCTGCGTCCCGGCGAGAGCCCGATGATGAAGTCGGTGCGCTTCCGCACCCTGGGCTGCTACCCGCTGACCGGCGCGGTGGAGAGTACGGCGGCGACCCTGCCCGAGATCATCCAGGAGATGCTGCTGACCACGACCTCGGAGCGCCAGGGCCGGATGATCGACCACGACCAGGCCGCCTCGATGGAGAAGAAGAAGCAGGAGGGGTATTTCTGATGGCTCATCAGTCCGCCCTCATCGCCGAAGACATCGAAGCCTATCTCGCCGCGCACGAGCGCAAGAGCCTGTTGCGGTTCCTGACCTGCGGATCGGTGGACGACGGCAAGTCGACGCTCATCGGCCGGCTGCTCTACGACTCCAAGATGATCTTCGAGGACCAGCTTGCGGCCCTCGAAGCCGACTCCAAGAAGGTCGGGACGCAAGGCGGCGAGATCGACTTCGCCCTGCTGGTCGACGGCCTGGCCGCCGAGCGCGAGCAAGGCATCACCATCGACGTCGCCTATCGCTTCTTCTCGACCGACAAGCGCAAGTTCATCGTCGCCGACACTCCCGGCCACGAGCAGTACACGCGCAACATGGTGACCGGCGCCTCGACCGCCGACGCCGCGGTGATCCTGATCGACGCGCGCAAGGGCGTGCTGACCCAGACGCGCCGGCACTCCTATCTCGTCAGCCTGCTGGGCATCCGCCACGTGATCCTGGCGGTGAACAAGATGGACCTGGTCGGGTGGTCGAAGGAGGTGTTCGACGCCATCCTCGACGAGTACCACGACTTCGCCGCCCAGATCGGGATCAAGCAATTCACCGCCATCCCGATGTCGGCGCTGAAAGGCGACAACATCACCGCCCGCAGCGAGGCCGCCCCCTGGTACGAGGGCCCGGCCCTGATGCCGCTGCTGGAGACCCTGCCGGTCGAGGACGACCAGCGGGAGAAGCCGTTCCGCATGGCGGTGCAGTGGGTGAACCGGCCGAACCTCGACTTCCGCGGCTTCTCGGGCTTCATCTCGTCGGGAACGATCCGGCCGGGCGACAAGATCAAGGCCCTGCCCTCGGGGCGCGAGAGCACGGTCGAACGCATCGTCACCTTCCGCCAGGACCTGGACGTGGCGGTCGCCGGCCAGTCGGTGACCCTGACCCTGAAGGACGAGATCGACATCTCGCGCGGGGACGTGATCGCCGAGGCGGGCTCGCCGCCGCCGGTGGCCGACCAGTTCGAGGC
The DNA here is from genome assembly GCF_040545335.1 of Phenylobacterium koreense. Classification (NCBI taxonomy): domain Bacteria; kingdom Pseudomonadati; phylum Pseudomonadota; class Alphaproteobacteria; order Caulobacterales; family Caulobacteraceae; genus Phenylobacterium; species Phenylobacterium koreense. Next base: position 103,333 of record NZ_JBEPLU010000004.1, on the reverse strand, counting down.
CACCATCGTCTGGATGGACGACGAGGCCATGCTGCCGGGCCGGCCCTACCTGATGAAGCTGGGGACCCGCACGGCCTCGGCCCAGATCACCGAGCCCAAGTACAAGATCAACGTGAACACCCTGGAGCACCTGGCGGCCAAGCGGCTGGAGCTCAACGAGATCGGGGTGTGCAACCTGTCGCTGGACGCGCCGATCGCCTTCGACGCCTATGCCGACAATCACGACCTGGGCGGCTTCATCCTGATCGACCGGATCTCCAACCGGACGGTCGGCGCCGGGATGCTGCACTTCGCCCTGCGGCGCAGCCAGAACATCCACTGGCAGGCGCTGGACGTGGACAAGAGCTCGCGCGCGGCGCTGAAGGGCCAGCGCGGCCGGGTGGTCTGGCTGACCGGGCTGTCCGGCTCGGGCAAGTCGACCATCGCCAACCTGGTCGAAAAGCGCCTGCACGCGGACGGGCGGCATACCTATCTGCTGGACGGCGACAACGTCCGCCACGGCCTGAACAAGGACCTGGGCTTCACCGACGAGGACCGGGTGGAGAACATCCGCCGGGTGGCGGAGGTGGCCAAGCTGATGGTCGACGCCGGGCTGATCGTGCTGGTCTCGTTCATCTCGCCGTTCCGCGCCGAGCGGCGGCTGGCGCGCGACCTGCAGGCCGAGGGCGACTTCGTCGAGGTGTTCGTGGACACGCCCCTGGCGGTCGCCGAGCAGCGCGACGTGAAGGGGCTCTACAAGAAGGCCCGCGCCGGCGAGTTGAAGAACTTCACCGGCATCGACAGCCCCTATGAGGCGCCCGAGAACGCCGAGATCGTCATCGACACCACCAAGATGTCCGCCGCCGAGGCCGCCGAGCAGATCGTCGCCTGGCTGGAGGGGGAGATCGAGTACTCGATCTGAGGCCAATGCAATCCTAGATCCTCCCCCGCTGGGGAGGTGGCGCGCGCAGCGCGACGGAGGGGGCCGCCATAGGCGGTTCCACCTGGCCACTGCCGTCCTCCCCTGGCGGGGAGGCCCCCTCACCCGGCTTCGCCGGGAGCTCCCCGCGGGGGGCATCTAAGAGACCTTTCGTCAGAACTGCAGGACGATCTTGCCGAAGTGTTCGCCGCCCTGCATGGCGCGGAAGGCGGCGGGGGCGTCGGTCCAGGGGAAGACCTTGTCCACCACTGGTTCGATCTGGTGGAGGGAGATGGCGCGGCACATGGCTTCGAACATCTCGCGCGAGCCCACGGTCAGCCCCTGGAGCCGGGCGTTGTTGCTGATGAGGACGGCCGGGTTGACGCCCTCTCCAGCTCCGGCGACCACGCCAATCACCGCGATATGGCCGCCGATCCGAACCGCCCGCAGGCTTTGCTGGATGGTGCCGGCGCCGCCGACCTCCATGATGAAGTCCACGCCGACGCCGCCGGTGATCTCGCGCGCCGCCTTGGCCCAGTCAGGCGCTTCCTTGTAATTGATCAGGTGATCGGCCCCGAGCGCCCTGGCGCGCTCGAGCTTCTCGTCCGAGGACGAGGTGATGATGGTGCGATAGCCGGCGGCCTTGGCGAACTGCAGGCCGAAGATCGAGACTCCGCCGGTCCCCTGCAGGAGCACGGTGTCGCCCGGCTCCAGCCGCGCGTCCTCGAAGAGAGCGCGCCAGGCGGTCAGGGCCGCGCACGGCAGGGTGGCCACCTGCTGATCGGTGAGGAAGTCGGGAACCTTTGAGACGCCCTCCTGACTGAAGACCGCCAGTTCGCGGCCGGCGCCGGGAATGGGAAAGCCCAGGGACGAGCTCAGCTTCTCCAGGTTCGGGCCGCCGCCGGTCCAGTTCTGGAAGAACAGCGTGGAGACCCGGTCCCCGACCGCGACGCGGGTCACGCCCGGCCCGACGGCCTCGACGATCCCGCAGCCGTCCGAGAACGGGGTGATGGCGCCCGAGGCGGTGGCCGATCCGCGGCTGTACATGCCATTGACCATCAAAAGGTCGCGGTAGTTCAGCGAGACGGCCCGCATCCGGACGAGGACCTCGCCGTGGCCCGGCTTCGGATCGGGGGCGTCCGCCACCTTCAGCGCGTCGAGCCCCCAGGGCGCGGAGACTTCCAAGGCCTGCATGCGTCGCTCTCCCTCTTCCTGACCTTGCCCGGATTGTCGCGGGTTCGACGGTCGTCGCAAGGGCGCCCTGGCGGAAGCTTCGAACTCAACAATCCTGTGAGGATGTATCCCTCGACGCTGCTTCCACTTCCGCAACGGCGCCTGACCGTGTTAGCGCCGAGCTTGCGATGTCCGATCACCCCCATGCCGCCAGCGTCTCCGAACTGCTCGACCTGATGGCGGCGCGGCAGGTGGCGAAGGTGTCGGTGGCCGATCTGCTGGAGACCTTCGGCGACCGGGCGTTCGGAGCGCTGATGTTCGTCTTCGCAGCGCCGCTGGTGCTGCCGATGCCGCCGGGGGTTTCGGCCCTGCTCGGCGCGCCGCTGATCTTCGTCACCGCCCAGTGGACCATGGGACGCAGGACCCTGTGGCTGCCCAAGGCGGTGCTCGGCTCGACCATGAGCATGAGCGACTTCCGCGCCCTGGTGAGCAAGCTGCGGCCGCACCTGGCCCGGCTGGAGCGGCGGCTGCGGCCGCGGCTGACCTTCATGTACAACCCGGTCGGCGACCGGCTGGTCGGCGCCCTGTGCTTCGTGCTGTCGCTGATCGTCTTCCTGCCCATCCCGTTCGGGAACATGCTGCCGTCCTTCGCCATCGCGGCCTTCGCCATCGGCGGGGCCGAGCGGGACGGCGTGGCGGCGCTGATCGGCTGGGTCACGGCGGCGCTGTCGATCCTGGTGCTGGCGGTGCTGTCGAAGGCGATCCTGGCGGCGATCCTCGCCTTCTTCGCGACCCTGGCGGGGATGTTCTGACCCAGCCTTGCCGCCTTCCCACGGCGGCGTAAGGTTTCCCCCTGCTCAGAAGAACAAAGACCAGGGTGGGAAGATGGACCAGTTCTCCGAATACGACGGCGTCGGCCTGGCCGAGCTGGTGGCTAGGGGCGAGGTCACGCCGCTGGAACTGACCGAGGCCGCGATCGAGCGGATCGAGCGTCACAACCCGGCCCTGAACGCCATCGTCTACAAGGCCTATGACGAGGCCCGCGAGGTCGCCAAGGGACCGCTGCCCGAGGGGCCGTTCAGGGGCGTTCCCTTCCTGATCAAGGACCTGGGCGTGCCGGTGGCCGGCTGGCCGCGCAGCTATGGCAGCCGCTTCGCCGCCAGCGTCGTCGATGCGCAGGACTGCGGCCTGACCCGGCGCTATCGCGAGGCGGGCGTCGTGCTGGTAGGCAAGACCAACACCCCCGAATACGGCATCACCGGCACCACCGAGGGCGCATACCTGGGCGCCTGCCGCAATCCGTGGAACCCGGCGCACATCTCGGGCGGCTCGTCCGGCGGAGCGGCCGCGGCGGTGGCCAGCGGGATGGTCCCGATGGCGCACGCCAGCGATGGCCTGGGCTCGATCCGCATTCCGGCCGCCTGCTGCGGGCTGGTGGGGCTGAAGGTCACCCGCGACCGCACGCCCAACGGACCGGACGACACCCACTACGCCATGGGCTTTTCGGTGGACCACGTGGTGACCCGGACCGTGCGCGACAGCGCCGTGATGCTGGACGCCACCGGCAAACCGCGACCGGACGCGCCGTTCGCCGCCCCGCCGAAGGAGCGGCCCTTTGTCGAGGAGATCGAACGCAGCCCCGGGCGACTGAAGATCGCCTGGTCGGCGGAGACGCCGTCCGGCCGGCCGATCGACCCGGAGATCCTGGCGGCGCTGCAGGCGACGGCGCGGCTGCTGAAGGGCCTGGGCCACGAGGTGGTCGAGAAGGGGCTGGGCATCGACTACCGGGCGCTCTATGCGGCCCGGGCTCCGGTGTCGGGCGCCAATTTCGCCGCCGAGATGGGCCGGCTGATCGAGGAGCTGGGACGCGAGCCGGAAGAGCACGAGCTGGAGCCGCTGACCTGGGCCTCGCTGCGCGGCGGGCGCAAGGTGACCGGCGAGCAGGCGTTCCGCGGCTGGCAGGACCTGCGGGTGCTGAACCGCAGGACCCTGGCCTTCTTCGAGGACTGGGACGTCTATCTCTGCCCGGTGCTGGGAACCCCGGTCCCGCAGGTCGGCTACATGGACCCGGTGGCCCTGGAGCCGCGGGAGATGAACCGCCGCCAGAGCGAGGTCTTTCCGTTCACCCCGCCGTTCAACTTCTCAGGCCAGCCGTCGATGTCTCTGCCGCTGGCGACGTCGAAGAGCGGCCTGCCGATCGGCATGATGTTCACCGCGCGCTTCGCCGACGAGGCGACCCTGCTGCGGCTGGCAGCGCAGCTCGAGAAGGAAGCGCCGTGGAAGGATCGCCGACCGGCGCTCTGGGGCTAGAAAACCGTCGCGCTCCCGCGTTAGCTTGAAGGAAGATTCCTAGGAGTTTTTCATGAGCGACCGGATTGAACGTCCCTGGGCCCTGATGCGGCACCATGCTGGCTGGGCGGACGTTTTCCACATCGAGAACGAGACCGCCGACTCGATCACGGGCTTCTATCCGGACCGGGAGACGGTGGGTCCGCCGGTGAACTACAGCGTGCGCGCCGTCCTCGCCCGCTTCCCGACCATGGAAGCGGCCCGGGCCGCCCGCGAGGGCGCGGTGCTGGAGTGGCGCAAGCATGACGCGGGCGTGCGCGAAGCCGAGGACAAGCTGCGCGCGGCCGAGAAGGCCCGCGAGGACGCCTGGCTGAACTGCCTGCGCGACGCGGCGAACGGCGGCTAAGGGACAAGCGGATGCTCCCTCGGCGAGGGAGCATCCGTTCCTCCTAGAACTTCAGGCCCTTGGAGATGAACCAGGCGACCAGGACCGCGAGGACCAGGCCGACCAGGTAGCTCCAGAGCTTTGCGGGCCGCAGGGCCTCGCCCTGGAAGGGGCGCTTGCCGGTGATCATCGCGCCGATGAGGTTCTGGCGCTTCCAGAACCAGTAGAAGGCGATGGCCGCGATGTGCAGGGCGACGAGCGCCTGCACGATGCGGAAGGTCAGCTCGTGCAGCTCAGCGGCCTGACGGCTGGCGTCGAAGTCGATCAGGTAGGACAGCGGCCCCGACTCCAGGCCGTCGATGTCGCTGGCGAACAGGCCAAGGCCGACCTGGACCAGCAGCATCACGATCATCGCCAGCACGCTCCAGGCGCCGACGGGATTGTGCCCCGCCCCTTGGCTGGGCGCGCGCCGGCCCATGGTGCGCAGATAGGCCAGGGTCTCGCCGGGCCCTCTCAGGAAGTGCGCGAACCGGGCGGTGGAGCCACCCGCCACGCCCCACCACAGGCGGAAGACCAGCAGCCCGATGATGGCGTAGCCGGACCAGCGGTGGAGCTGCATGTTCTCGCCGCCGGTGAACCAGGAGACCAGCACCAGGACCACCAGCGCCCAGTGGACGAGGCGCGTGGGAAGGTCCCAGAGCGGCCGCGCCATGGACTGCGTAATGTCGGAAGCCATGACCTACTCGGCGCGATAGGGATCGTGGCAGCCCTTGCAGGTCCCGCCAAGCGCGCGGACCTGGGTCCTGATGGCGCCGAGGTCGCCGGCGGCCGAGATGGTCTGCAGCCGAGCGGCCTCAGTCTGGAACTTGCCGGCGGCGGCGCGGAACTTGGCCTGGTCGGTCCAGATCTCCGGCTTGGCCTTGGTCTTCACGCCGGCTTCCGGGCCCGAGCCCTTGGGGAACCAGTGGCCGAGCTGGGCGGCCTGGCTGTTGAGCGTCGTGGCGTTGGCGGCGATCAGCTTGGTGTCCGGCGCATCCTTGCGCAGCTCGTCATTGATGGCCTTGAAGGCGCCGCCGATCTTCTTGTAGCCGGCCTGGCGAGTGGCGATCGCGGTTTCGGCGGCGGAAGCAGCCAGGGCTCCCGTGGCGGTCAGGGCCAGCACCATGGCGATTGCGATGGAGCTGGTCTTGGCGTGGCGTTCGGACATTCGCGACCTCAACTGTAAATGACGGCCGGACTGTGGGCGCCGCTTGCGATCGCGTCAACCGAGGCAGGGGAAGGTTATCGCGCAGCCCGCGCGACCGGGGCGCCTTCGCGGCCCGCCTCGGCGATGAGCGCCCCGCAGGCCGCGTCCTTGGCGAGGCCCAGGTCCACGAAAGGCAGGACCGCGGCGATGGGGCTGACCAGGGCGCCGAGCGCCGCGGCGATGCCCCCCTGGGCGATGGCCCGGCCGGGCTCGACCCCGATCTTCGGCTGCACGATCGGGCCGGTGACGGTGATCGGCGCCATGACCCGGATCAGGCGGGCTTCCTTGGGCTTGCCGGCGATCTTGAGGCTCATCCGCTCGGTACGCAGGTCGATGGTCCCCTCGCCGGTCCCCAGCACCGGCTTGGTGTCGAAGATGATGTGGTCCGAACGCAGGACGCCGTCGCGCGCCTGGAAGTGGGCGACGGCGCAGCGGACGTCGGTCTTGGACTGGTCCTTGGCCAGCAGCAGGCCCAGGCCCTTGGTGACGTTGATGCCCAACAACTCGGCGAAGGCCTCGCGCACCTCGCCGCCCGGGACGACCAGCATGGCCTCGCCATTGGCCGCGCCGGCGGCCTGCCGCACAGAGTCGCCGGCGCCGGTCAGCTTCACGCGGCCGACCAGGGTTCCGGTCAGAGGCGGCGCGCCGCCCGAGCCGACGGGCAGGACCTGCTCGAGCCGGGCCCGCGACAAGCGCACGTCGATGGCGCTGACGGGCGTGGCCTTGCGGGCGTCGAGGCGGGCCATCCCGGCCACATTGCCTTGCGGCAGGTCAAACCGCAGCGGTTCGGCGACGAGCAGACCGTTGTTCAGCTTCACCCGCACCATGGCGCCGCGCAGGGGCAGCAGGGGCGAGCGGACGTTGGCGGCGCTGTACTTCACGTCGGCGTCCATGGAGCGGATCTTCGGCACGTTCAGAGTCGCGTCGGGCAGCAGCCGGCGCTGGGCGGCGAGCTGGCGGCCGACCGCCTTCTGCCCCTCCGACGCGGTTTCCCCGCCGCCGCTGGCGGGCGCCCCGCCGAAGATCGCGGCAAGGTCGTCGAAGTCGAGGAGTCTGGATTTCAGGTCGCCGCGCAGGAACGGCCGCTCGCCCCCGGTGTCGACCGAGAGCACGCCGGACATGTCGCTGTCGCCGACGTGGCCGCGCAGGGCGGCGATCTTCCACATCTCGTCCTCGCGCGAGAGCTTGCCGCCCAGGCGATAGGGCGGCGTATTCGGCAGGGCGACGCCTGTCAGATCATAGAGGTCCGAGAGGTCGGCGCCGCGGGCGGTGAAGTCGGCGGTAAACCGGCGAAGGTCGAAGGGCCTGGGGATCGAGCCCTTGGCGGTGATCCGCGTGGCTCCGGCCCGCACATTAGCGTCGAACGGATAGGGACGATTGGGGCGCACGTTCAGCAGCGGCCCGCCGGTGACGTCGACCGTGAAGGGCGCGCCGTTGATCGAGCCGCGCCCGTCGAGCACGAAGCCGCGCCCCGCCCTGCCCTGCCGTTCGGCGGCCTGGATGCGGGCGTCGAGGGTCAGGCGGCGACGGGCGTCGGAGAACTTCAGGCGGCCGTTCTCGACACCGAAATAGCGGATCGGGGGAAACCGGAAGGGCTCGCCCTCGGGCTTGTCCCTGTCGAAAGACCAGTTGGCGCGGCCCTGGCGGTCGCGGACCAGGGCCAGGTTCGGCTGATCGACCACCAGCCGCGGCAGGATCACCTGGCCGCGCAGCAGCGGCAGCAACTCGACCTGCACGTCCAGCCGGCGGATCTCGGCCATGCGGCCCTTTCCCGCCCAGGCGGGGTTGCCGATGCGAAGACCGTTGACCGACGCAGTCGGCTTCCAGCTCAGGATGTCGACGTCCAGGTCGCCGTCGATGGCGACTTCGCGGCCGGTGCGCTCGGAGGCGTAGCGCGAGATCGGTCCCCGCAGCATGTTCCAGTCGAGAACCGCCAGGACCATGACGACGCCCGCCACCAGGGCGGCAAATATCCCGCCGGTCCAAAGGAGGGGCTTCCGGTGGTCCTTGAACCAACCGCGCAAACGGTTGGTCTTGCTGGCATTTTCTTCCGCCAAACCTTGCGCTCCGAGCCTGCTCAGAACGCATGAAAGCCAAGACGGTTGGATTTGTTAGTGTCGGACCCCGCGCCCGGAGAAGGCGGTCAGGGCGGTGCGCAGGATGATCTTCACGTCGAGCGGGAGGCTCTGGATGGCGAGGTACTCGGCGTCCAGCCTGGCCTTGTCCTCGACCGGCAGCTCGTCGCGGCCATTGATCTGAGCCCAGCCGGTGACGCCGGGACGCAGAGCGTCGACGCCGGCGGCGGTCCGCAGGGCGACCAGGTCATCCTGGTTGAAGAGCGCCGGCCGAGGGCCGACCAGGCTCATCTGTCCGGTCAGGACGCTCCAGAGCTGGGGCAGTTCGTCCAGGCTGGTGCGGCGCAGGAAGCGGCCCAGCGGTGTGATCCAGGCGTCGGGGTCTTCCAGGAGGTGGGTGGCCACGTTGGGCGCGCCGGTCCGCATGGTGCGGAACTTCGGCATCTTGAACAGGCGGTTGCGCCGCCCGACCCGGCTGGACCAGTGGAGAGCGGGACCGGGACTGTCGATGCGCACGGCCAGCGCGATCGCCGCCAGGACCGGGGACAGCGCGATCAGGCCCGCAAGCGCAGCGATGAAATCGAAGAGCCGCTTGGCCACGCGCTGAAAATTTCCCCTGTCGGCAAAGGCAAGCCATAGCCCAAGCGCCCCGCCGACGCCAAGATCAGCCGGCCGTCCAGACCTCGGCCTTGCCGTTCTCGCCGAGGGTCTCGACCACCCAGCGGCAGATTTCGCCTAAGGGCGCCTCGAAGCCTGCCGGAGCATTGGCGACCACCAGGGCGCAGCCGTTCATCTTCATCGGATCGGTCAGCGGCCGCATCCGCGCCTCGCCCACCAGCAGGCGTCCGTCATAGGCGTCCTCGGTTTCGCGCAGAAAGGCGTCGAAGGTCTCCAGATCCTTGACCGGCAGCCAGACCATCACGACGGCTGTCGGGTTCTTACGGGTCATGGCGGCGACCGCGGCGGCGCAGCGCTCGTAGTCGTCGCTCTTCTCGAAGGGCGGGTCGATGAGGACGAGGACCGCCCCCTCCTTCGGCAGGCGCTTTTGCACCTCCACGTAACCGTCGGCGCAGGCGGTCTTGGCCGCCGGCCAGCCGGCCAGGGTTTCGGAGAGGGCCGAATGCTCCTGCGGCCGCAGCTCGCAGCCGAGATAGGTGTCGCCCTTGCGCAGGGCGCCGGCCACCAGCAGCGGCGAGCCCGGATAGAGAGTGGTCTCGCCGCCGGCGTTGAGCTTGCTGACCGCCGCCTGCAGCGGCTGGAGCGCCGGCGGCAGGTCGCCCGACGTCATCAACCGCTCGATGCCGGCCCGCGCCTCGCCCGAGCGCTGGGCCTCGTCCCCCGACAGGTCGTAGAGCCCCCGGCCGCCATGAGTATCGAACACCGCCAGCGGTTCGGGCGCGGCCTGCAGCCGCGCCAGCAGATCCAGCAGGGCCGCGTGCTTGACGATGTCGGCGAAGTTCCCGGCGTGGAAGGCGTGACGATAGTTCACTTTTGGCATCCTTTGACCGAGAGGAACCGGCGCGGGCGGCCCTCGTTTGAGCCGCGGTGCTTCCTGCCACGAGCCGCACGCTTTCCCAAATGCTCGACATGCCTTGCGACACCGACGCGCCGCCGGGCGGCCTCATCTATGTGAACGCCGACGATGCGGGGATCATACGGGTGAAGGCGGCGACCGGCTTCGGCTATCGCGACGCCGAAGGGCGCGTGGTCCGCGACGCCGCGACCCTGGAGCGGATCAGGGCCCTGGTCCTGCCGCCGGCCTGGACCGAGGTCTGGATCTGCGCCTCGGCGCGAGGCCACATCCAGGCGACCGGCCGCGACGCCCGCGGGCGCAAGCAGTACCGCTATCACGACCGATGGCGGCAGGCCCGGGACGAGGCCAAGTTCGACCGGCTGATCGCGTTTGGCCGCGCGCTGCCGCGGCTGCGGCGGCAGGTGGAGCATGACCTGCGCCGACGCGGCCTGCCCCGCGAGAAGGTGCTGGCCGCGGTGGTGCGGCTGATGGAGCTCACCCTGATCCGGGTGGGGAACGACGAATACGCCAAGACCAACAAGAGCTTCGGACTGACCACCCTGCGCGACCGGCACGCTTCGATCACCGGCGGCGGCGCGGTGTTCGAGTTCCAGGGCAAGTCGGGCAAGCCGCACAAGACGGGGTTTCGCGACCGGCGGCTGGCGAGGATCGTCAAGGCCTGCCAGGACATTCCGGGCCAGCGGCTGTTCCAGTACCTGGACGAGGCGGGCGAGCGGCACGCGGTGGAGTCCGCCGACGTCAACGCCTACATCCGCGCAAGCATCGGCGAGGAGTTCTCCGCCAAGGACATCCGCACCTGGGCCGGGACGCTCTACGCCGCGCGCGGCCTAGTGGAGCAGCCGCCGGCCAAGGACGCCGCCGAGGCCAAGCGAAGGGTGGTGACGACGGTGAAGGCGGCGGCCGCCCTGCTGGGCAATACGGCCGCCGTGTGCCGCGGCTCCTACATCCACCCGCTGGTGCTCGAGGCCTATGAGCGCGGGACGCTGCCGCTGACGGCGAGCGGCTCGCCGCGGGCCTTCGAACTCTCCGTGCTGAGGTTCCTGGAAGGTGCGCAAGAGACCGTAAGTGACTGACGGGGCGTCAGTCTGGCGTTTTTCGGGGAACGGGCGTTAGCCTCGTCGAAACCGCCAAGGGAGGCCGTGATGCTGGGAACAAAGTTGCGCTTCGGGGCCTTCATCGCGCCATTCCATCCGATCGAGGAGAACCCCACCCTCGCCATCCAGCGCGACCTGGAACTCGTCCAGTGGATGGACCAGCTCGGCTATGAGGAGGCCTGGATCGGGGAGCATCACTCGGCCGCCTACGAACTGATCGCCAGCCCGGAGATCTTCATCGCCGCAGCGGCCGAGCGGACCAAGCACATCCGCCTGGGGACCGGAGTCTCGTCCCTGCCCTATCACCATCCGATGATGCTGGCCGACCGGATCAACCAGCTCGACCACATGACCCGCGGCCGGGTGATGTTCGGGGTCGGGCCCGGCGCGTTGTCGTCCGACGCCTTCATGATGGGCATCCCCGTCGCCAAGCAGCGCGACCGGATGGACGAGGCCCTGGACGTGCTGGTGCGCCTGATGCGCGGCGAGGAGGTCAGCTACGAGTGCGAGTGGTTCAGCCTGGTGAACGCCCGGCTGCAGATGGCTCCCTATTCCCGGCCCTCTGTGGAGATGGCGGTGGCCAACCAGGTCTCGCCGACCGGGGCGCGAGCGGCAGGCAAGCACGGCCTTGGACTGCTGTCGCTGGGAGCCACCACCTCGGCTGGGTTCAACTCCCTGGCCGCCAACTGGGGCATCGCCGAGGGGCTGGCGGCGGAGAACGGCCAGACCATGGACCGCAGCCGCTGGCGGCTGGTGGGCCAGATGCACATCGCCGAGACCAAGGACAAGGCGATCGAGCAGATCCGTTTCGGGCTGGAGAAGTGGATCTATTACTTCCGCGAGATCGCCAACCTTCCGATGGTGCCCGACGACTTCAAGGGCGATCCGGTCGAGGCCTATCTGGCCCTGGGCCAGGCGGTGGTCGGCACGCCCGACGAGGCCATCGCGCGCATCGAACAACTGCGGGAGGAGAGCGGCGGCTTCGGCTGCTTCCTGCTGATGGCGCACAACTGGGCGCGATGGGAGGACACCAAGCGGTCCTACGAGATGATCGCGCGCTACGTCATCCCGCACTTCCAGCAGCTCAACGTCAACCGGCAGGCCTCGATGGACTGGGTGCGCTCCAACAAGACCGAGTTCACGGCCCAGACGCGCGCAGCGGTTGGCGCCCGGATCGTCTCCCATATGATGGAGAAGGGCGCGGAGAACATCAGGCCGGAGATCGTGGCCATGATCCAGGGCGCCGAACGGTCGAACGAAACGCCCAAGGAGTAGAGCGAGCGTGCAGGTTCAGGCCTATCTCGACCGGGTCGGCTTCGTCGGATCGCCCAGGGCGGACCTGGAGAGCCTGCGGGCCCTGCACAGGGCGCACCTGCGCGCCGTGCCTTACGAGAATTTCGACGTGCTGCTGGGGCGGCCGATGACGCTGACCCCCGAGGCGGCGTTCGATAAGATCGTCGGCGCCCGCCGTGGGGGCTGGTGCTACGAGATGAACGGATTGTTCGCCGCCGTGCTGCGGGAGATCGGCTTTACGGTGACGGAGATGGCCGGGGCGGTCACCCGGGGCGAACGGGGCGAGCTTTCGCACGGCAACCACCTGGTGCTGCGGGTAGACCTGGACCGGCCCTACCTCGCCGACGTCGGGTTCGGCGACGGGACGCAGGAGCCTTTGCCGCTGAAGCTCGGCCCACATCGCTGCGCCGGCTACAACTTCCGGCTGGAGAAGCTGCCCGACGGCTGGCTGCGTTTCCACAACCACACCTTCGGCGGCGCGCCCTATTTCGACTTCCGCGACGAGCCGGCCGACCGGGCGCAGTTGGCGAGGACCTGCCAGTGGCTGGCGACCTCGCCGGAGTCGGTGTTCACCCAGACCGCGCTGGCGTTCCGGCATGGCCCGGACGGCGTCGCCAGCCTGCTCGGCCGCACGCTGCGCAAGGTGCGGCCGGGCGGCCGGGAGAGCCATCTGATCGGCTCGCAGGACGAGTTCGTCCAGGTGCTGGAAGAGGTGTTCGACCTGCACGTGCCGGAAGCCGCCGGCCTCTGGCCGACGATCTGCGCCAAGCACGAGGAGCTGTTCGGGATGGACGCTCCGGCCTAGGGGCGACGCTGCGCGCGCTCCCGGCGGCTTTCGGCGTCCATGGATGGCCGGGACCTGCTGTAGATTCCAGTGCGTCGGTTCCAACCTCCCGCGGTCATAAAAGCGTGCCTGGACAGGGCGGGCGGCGGGGCGCAAAGCGCTTGGGGGACCTGGAGCGACGCCGATGCCAGACCTCTCCCTGCCGCCTTCCGTGACCGTGAGCCCGACCATCGTCGGGGTTTCGATGATGACCCGCGACGGGATCACCGTGCAGGTCAGCCTGCCGCGGCCGCGCGGCCTGCACGACCTGCCGGCCGACGAGGTGGCCGAGCGCGCGCGGCGCATGGCGCAGGAAGCGCTGGCCGACGCGGCGCGGTCGCTGGAAGCCTCCTAGCCCTCGGTGTCGACGGTGGCCTGGGCGGCTGGCGCGTAGCGCGGGCCCGACACCGTCTGCGGGTTCACCAGTTCCTCGACCTTGGCGATGACGGCGTCCGACAGCCGGACATCGGCGGCGCGGGCGTTCTCGACCATGTGGTCGGGGTTGGCGGTGCCCGGGATCGGCACGATGTCCACCCCCTTTCGCAGCAGCCAGGCCAGGCAGAGCTGGGCCGGCGTGCAGCCGGCCTCGCGGGCCAGCGCCTTGAAGCCTTCCAGCAGCTTCAGGTTGGCGACGAAGGCCTCGCCCTGGAAACGGGGCATGGTCTTGCGCAGATCGCCATCCGGCAAGGCCGCCGGGTCGGTGACGCCCCCGGCCAGGAAGCCGCGGGCCACCGGGCTGAACGCCACGAAGGTGACGCCAAGCTCGCGGCAGGCCTCGAGCACGGCGATCTCGGGATTGCGGGTCCAGGGCGAGTATTCGGTCTGCAAGGCGGTGATCGGATGGACCGCGTGGGCGCGGCGCAGGGCCGGCGCCGAGACCTCGGAAAGGCCGATGGCGCGCACCTTCCCCTCCTTCACCAGGTCGGCCAGGGCGCCAACGCTCTCCTCGATGGGGACACGCTTGTCCCAGCGATGCAGGTAGTAGAGGTCGATGACGTCAGTGCGCAGGCGCCGGAGGCTATCCTCGCAGGTCGCCTTCAGCACGTCCGGGCGGCCGTTTATCTCGCGCTGGTCGCCGTTGGACATGCCGCACTTGGAGGCCAGGACGAACTCCCTGCGGCGGTGGCCCAGCACCTCGCCCACCAGGGTCTCGTTATGACCCATGCCGTAGATCGCGGCGGTGTCGAAGAAGGTGTAGCCGGCGTCCAGGGCGCCCAGCAGCACCCGCTCGGCCTGGGCGCGTCGCGGCGGCGTCCCGTAGGCGTGGGACAGGCTCATGCAGCCGAGGCCGATAGCCGACACTTCGAATTGGCCCAGCTTCCGCTTTTCCATATGCGCTCTCCGTGCTTCGCGGGGCGCAAGAGGCGCCAGGCCGGCGCCGGTGGTCAACCGCTCTTAGGGGGTGACGTTCATCCGCACGAGAATCCGGCCGGGATTGGCCAGGGCGAAGGCTTCCGAGACCTCGATCTGCTGGGCGAGACGGACGGCTTCGGCCGCCTGAGGTCCCTGGGCGTCGACGGCCTTGCAGTCGGTGAGGGTCGCCCCGGCGATCTCGCAATCGACCATCACCTGCGCGATCACCGCCTGCTCGGTCTGGGTCGGCCGCGCGGCCGGCGCGTAGGAGCTTGCGATCATGGCCGCAGCGGCGGCGAGGGCGGTCGGCAGCATGGGGCCTCGGCTTTCAATTATGGTTACTCAAAGGTTAAGCCGCGCCGGCGCGCAAGTGTTTCATTCCGGAACGGCCCGACCTCCGCCGCCGCAATAGGCGTGCCCGGGAAACGCAGCTCTGCCCGAAAAGTCGCAAAGGCCGCGCGCCACCCACCCAGGTTGCAGCGCAGCACTTTTTTATTGCAGCGCAACAAAACCTCTTGAAACCGACAGTTAGCGGGTGCAGGAAGGATTCAGGCGAAGCGGTCGCGCCCACATTTTGAACCGCCGTCTAAACAGGAAACGTCGGGAGGTGGTTGGCCCCAACCCCTTTCCGGGAATTAGTGATTATGATCCGTACCATTGCCCTGACCGCCCTCACCGCCGTGGCCGCTCTCGCCGTCACCGCTCCCGCTCAAGCCGCTGGCGTCCGCATCGCCCTGCAAGGCAAGTCGCCGGCCCAGGTCGAAGCCGAAGTGGGCCAAGCCGCCCGCACCGTCTGCTTCCGCGCCACGCGCAACGAAACCCTGATCGTCGACGCCTACGCCCGCTGCGTTAAGGCCACGACCAAGGCCAGCATGGACAACTTCGCGCTGGCTCAAGCCAACGCCAACTCCACTGTGGCCGCGCGCTAAACAGCAGCGCACAAGCTCTCTTACGGCAAAGGCCGGCGGCGACGCCGGCCTTTCGCTTTTTCAGCAGCAGCGAAAGCCGCCGCGACCACCCCCGCCGTAGCGGGCGTCCTGCCGGTCTCGGAAGAACTCGGCGTGGGTCATGGGCGTCTGATCCGGATGGGTCCGGGCCATGTGCTCGACATAGGCCTCGTAGCTCGGAACCCCGACCATCAGGCGCGCCCCGTCGCAGAGGCACTGGGCGAAGCGCGCGAACGGGTTTGCCTGGGCCATTCCCCTACTCCGCCGCCACTGCGTCGGGATTGAGCTCGCGCGCGGTCCAGCCCCCGGCGCGATAGGCCTTGATGCAGGCGCCGACCCCGAACCAGATCATGCTCAGCACCACCGCGATGAAGACGGCGCAGAGGGCCGCGTCGATGCGGTCGTTGGAGACGATCTTGCTCATTTCCGCCGCCGACTTGGCCGGGGCCAGCACCTGGCCGGCGGCCAGGGCCTCGGCGTACTTGGCGGCGTGCGACAGGAAGCCGACGGCCGGGTCCGGCGAGAACAGCTTCTGGAAGCCGGCGGTCAGGGTGCAGACACAGAGCCAGAGGGCCGGGATGATGGTCACCCAGGCGTAGCGCTCGCGCTTCATCTTGAAGATGACCACCGTGGCCATGATCAGGGCGATGGCCGCCAGCATCTGGTTGGAGATGCCGAACAGCGGCCAGAGCGTGTTCACCCCGCCTAGCGGGTCGGTGACGCCCTGGTGCAGGAAGAAGCCCCAGGCGGCTACGCAGAGGCCGGTCGCCGTCAGGTTCGCCGGCCAGGAGGAGGTCTCCTTGAAGCGCGGGGCGAAGGTCCCCAGCAGGTCCTGCAGCATGAACCGGCCGGCGCGGGTGCCGGCGTCGACCGCGGTCAGGATGAACAGCGCCTCGAAGAGGATGGCGAAGTGATACCAGAACGCCATCATCGCCTTGCCGCCCAGCACATGGGAGAAGATCTGGGCCATGCCGACGGCCAGGGTCGGAGCGCCGCCGGCGCGGGAGATGATGGTGGTCTCGCCAACGTCGCGGGCGGTCTGCTCGATCATCTGCGGGGAGACCGGATGGCCCATGGCGGCGACGGCGGTCGAGGCGCTCTCGGCGGTGGTCCCGATGACAGCGGCCGGGCTGTTCATCGTGAAGTAGACGCCCGGATCGAGGATGGAGGCGGCGATGATGGCCATGATCGCCACGAAGCTTTCCATCAGCATGCCGCCGTAGCCGATGAAGCGGGAATTGAGCTCGTTATCGATCAGCTTGGGCGTGGTGCCCGAGGAGATCAGGGCGTGGAAGCCGGAGACCGCGCCGCAGGCGATGGTGATGAACAAGAACGGGAACAGCGCGCCCGACCAGACCGGCCCGCCGCCGGCGGCGAACTGGGTGATGGCCGGCATCTGCAGATCCGGCCGCATGATCACGATGCCGATGGCCAGCGCCAGGATCGCGCCGATCTTCAGGAAGGTCGAAAGATAGTCCCGCGGCGCCAGCAGCAGCCAGACCGGCAGCACGGCGGCGATCGCGCCGTAGGCAATGAGGATCCAGGAGAGCTGCAGGCCGGTGAAGGTGAAGAGCGGGGCGAGCGTCGGGGACGCGGCGACCTTCTGGCCCGCCAGGATCACGATGATCAGCATCACGAAGCCGAAGATCGACACCTCGCCGATCCGGCCGGGACGCACGAAGCGCATGTAGAGGCCCATGACGATGGCGATCGGCACGGTGGCCGCGACGGTGAAGGTCCCCCAGGGACTGGCGGTCAGCGCCTTGACCACGATCAGGGCCAACACCGCCAGGATGATCACCATGATCATGAAGGCGCCGAAGAGGGCGATGACGCCGGGGATCGGCCCCATCTCCTCCTTGATCAGTTCGCCCAGCGACCGTCCGTCCCGGCGCATGGAAATGACCAGGACGAGGAAGTCCTGCACGGCGCCGGCGATGACCACGCCCGCCAGGATCCAGAGCACGCCGGGCAGGTAGCCCATCTGCGCGGCCAGGACCGGCCCGACCAGGGGGCCTGCGCCGGCGATGGCGGCGAAGTGGTGGCCGAAGAGGACGTAGCGGTTGGTCGGGACGTAGTCCAAGCCGTCGTTGCGGGTGACCGCAGGCGTCGGACGCGCCCCGTCCAGCCGCATCACCTTCGTGGCGATGTAGAGGCTGTAGTAGCGGTAGGCGACGAGATAGACGCAGACGGCGGCGGTGAGGATCCAGATCGAGTTGACCGTCTCGCCCCGCGCGGTGGCGAGCACCGCCAGCGACACGGCCCCGAGGATGGCCAGCAAGGCCCACGGCCCATGTTTGCGCGCCATTTCCATCAATTCGCCTCCCCGTCCGCGCCCTGCCCCGAGCGCGCGCCTAGCTACAATGGGCCTAGCTACAACCGATTGAGGCCCGCCGTGAACCTCTCTAGGAGGAGCGCATGGCTATGCCGCAGATCAATGGGCGCCTCGAGCCCGTCCTGGACCTGGTCGCCGAGGGCTGCGCGGACCTTGAGGACCCGTGGTGGGTGTTCGGAAGCGCGGGCATGGCGCTGGCCGGCGTGCCCGGGCTCTCGCCGCCTGACGTCGACCTGATCGTCTCCGAGCGCGACGCCCGCGCGCTGATGGCCAGGTGGGGCGCAGAGCCGGTCGCGGCCGCCCCCTCCCCGCTCTTCCAGTCGAAGATCTTCGCCAAGGCGCTGCTGGCGGACCTGCCAGTCGAGATCATGGCCGGGTTCGAATGCTTTTCCGGCGGCGCCTGGGCCCCCGTGACCCCGGCGACGCGGCAGGAGATCGCCTGGAAGGGCGCGGCGCTCTACACGCCGAGCGCGGCCGAGCAGGCGCAGATCTGCCGCCGGTTCGGCCGCGACAAGGACCTGGCGCGGGCGGGCCTGCTGGAGGCCCTAGTCTAGGCCCTCGCGCACGCGGACGATCAGCGACTGACTGGCGGTCGCCATCAGTTCCCCGTCCTGGGCGAAGAGATACATGGCGCCGTGTCCGAAGCCGCCGTGGACCCCATGGATGCGGATGTCGCACAGCACCCATTCGGTCGGCACGATCCGCCGGTAGCGGATGGTGTTGTCGAGGCTGTTGCCGCCGGCGTTGAGGCCAAGCGCGTTGCCGACCGCGCCGGGGATGAAGTCGGCCATGATCGCCAGCAGGCTGGAATCCACCGGCAGACCCTCGCGCGAGCGGATCCAGAGCAGCAGCCGGCCATCGTCGGCCGGCTCGCCGATGCTGGCCGCGCCGTAGCGACCCTGGGCCACGCGGACCTCAATGCGGCTGTGCAGGTCGTTGCCGCCGCCGCGCCAGTGCTCGGACGGTTCGCAATCCTCCGGCGGCGGCGCTTCGGGCATGGTCAGCCACTGGCGCGAGATGTCGCTGGGCCGCGAGCCGAGGGCGGCGTTGACGGTCAGGATCTCCTTGTCGCCAACGTGGCTGATCACCCGGGCCTGGCTGTTGTACTTGCCGGCGGCCGGGACCCAGACGTCGAGGTCGACCACGCTGGGCGGCCGCGCATAGGAGAGGTACTGGGCCGTCGCCCAGATCACCGGACGCTCGCAGGTCCGCTCCAGGGCCACGATCGCCGAGGCCATGCCTACCCCGCCGAACATGAAGAGGTTGTCGCTCGACCCGACGCAGACCGAGGGGGTCAACGGCAGGTACCAGCGATGCGGATTGTGGGTGGCGCGGAGATCGAAGAACAGGGGCTGGCTCATGGGCTCCTCATGCGAGCAGCCGCGCTGTCGCGCAAGAGGCTTGGCCTTAGCGAGAGGCCGCCGCGGCCGCCGCCTCGGCTTCGTTGCGCAGGCGCCGGTCGGCTTCCTGCATGAGCGCCTCGGTGGACTGGTTGCGCGCCTCGCGGGCGCGGATCTCGTCCACCAGCCGCTGGTCGGAGTTCTGGACGTGCAGAGCGTAGAGGAAGGCGCCGAAGCCGCCGACCGCCGCGACAGTGAGCACCAGGGCGGCGATGGCCGCGATGCCGGTCCAGGTCTTGGACTCCTCGCCCGCCGGCGCAGGCTTCAGATAGGCCGCGCCGATGAAAATCGCTCCGGCCAGGAAGGTCGCGCAGCCGCCCTGGTGGATCATCGCCCGCTGGCCGACCAGATCGACATTGGCGACGACGCTGGGCGCCAAGCCGATCAGGCGGTTGCCCTCGGTGAGTTGAGACACTTCGATCGTGCCGGCGAACACCACTTGGGCCAGGCCCAGGATCGCGAGAATCCATCCGGCAATGATCATTTGGCGGCTCCTTCAAAAACGCACTTCGCCCGCGAATCTGCGCGGACGGGCCGCCACCTTACGCCGGGCCAACCCGTGCGCTGCCGAGAAACGGGACCTGCGCAGAAAAACCGCAGCTCAGGTTCTGACGATTTCGACAATCTGGGGAAATGCGCCGAGCTGCACCTTCAGGCTGTCGGACGGCCCGGCCTCCTTGACCGGCCGCTCGTCCTGCATCGGATCATAGAGACGAAGCGCGCGGGCCTTCGGGAACGCGACCTGGACCTGGCTCGCCGCCACACGGATCGGTTTCAGGCCGGCCTCGTCCCAGATGTCCGGCTCGTTCCAGAGCACGACCAGCGAGGAGCCCGGCCCCTTCTGCAAGGCCATGGACCTGGCGGTCGGCGGCAGGCCGGTGACCTTCGGGTCCGGCCCGGACGGCCCGGCGTTCGCCTCCGGCCGCAGGATGCGGGTCAGGTTGTGCAGGGCGCGGGCGGCGATCTTCGGCGTGCCGTCATAGCGGAAGAGGCCCCAGTGCAGGTTGGGGGTCTTGAAGTCGGGGTCCGGCTTCTCGTCCAGCAGCTCGTAGACATAGGTCCGCCGGGCGCCCAGGCTGACCGCGTCGAACAGGCCGTTCAGGGTGAGCAGCGCCTGGGTGTACTCGTCCACCGGGGTCGGAAACCTGGAGGGCGGCCCGGTGTTGTAGCCGAACTCGGTGATCACCACCGGACGCTTGCGCCCAGTCAGGACCTTGGCCATGGCGCTGCGCGGCTGGGTCCCCTTCATCGGGTAGGGGTGCTCGTTCTCCATGTCCGAGGCCACTTGGAGACGCGGATAGTTGGCCACGCCCAGCAGGGGGATCTGGTCGAACTCGCGCCGGCGGCGAAGCTCGGGATGCAGGGCGGCCATGTAGGACTTCACCGCCTCGAAGCTGGTCTTGGTGTCCTTCACCCCGGCGAAGGCGATGGGCTGGTTGTTCGGCTCGTTGGGGCCTTCGAGGAAGTCGACGCCGCGCGCGCCGGGAAAGGCGGCGAGGATGCGGTCGAGCACCTCGCCTACCCGGCTGGCGTCGCTCACGGCCGCGCCGCTCGGCGAGCAGCTCATGCAGAAGCGGACGCCGGCGTCGAGGTAGCGCTTGTAGGGAAGCTTCGCGCCGGCCTTGGGCGCGGTGTCGCGAATGCGGTCGAGGCCGAGATAACGGAGCTTCTCAAGCGTGCCCGCATGATCGCGGTAGGCGCCGTCGGAGTATCGGACGTGGGTGACGACGCCTAGGCGATCCAGAAAGTCATAGGTCCACAAAGCCAAGGCGAGCGCCTAGCAGGACCCCCGCCGCATGAACACGGCCGGCACCGTCTGCACGAGGATGCCGAAGTCCATGGCCAGGCACTTGCGGCGGACATAGAGGACGTCGAGCGCGACGCGCTGGCGGTAGGAGACGTCGCTGCGGCCGCTGACCTGCCAGAGGCCGGTGATGCCCGGGCGCACCGAGCAGTAGATTTCGAACCAATGGCCGTAGTGGGCGGACTCGGCATGGACCACCGGGCGCGGGCCGACCAGGCTCATCTCGCCGCGGAGCACGTTGAAGAGCTGCGGCAACTCATCGAGGCTGGACCGGCGCAGGAAGTCGCCGAGCGGGGTGACGCGGGGATCGACCTTCAGCTTGTGGCTGGCGGTCCATTCGGCGCGCGCAGCCGGATCGGTGGCCAGCAACTGCTTCAGGCGCGCTTCGGCGTCGACGGCCATGCTGCGGAATTTCAGGCACGGGAACGCGCGTCCGTCCTTGCCGATACGCCGGTGGGCGAAGAAAATCGGGCCGCCGTCCTGCAGGTACACCGCAAGCGCCACCACGATCATGAGCGGCGCCAGGAAGACCAGGGCCCCGAGGGCAATAAGCGCGTTCAGAAAGTACTCGGCTTCGAAATTAACGATTCTCCGTGTTCTGACTGAGGCGTTGGTGGTGTTGAGTTCAGGTCGGATAACCTTGGCCTGCGACATCAGTTCACCCATCAAACTCGTAGCGAATGTCAGGGTCGCAATCTTTTATGACAAGTCAAACGGCGGTTGAGCTTGGCCGTCTGGAAAATCTACGGCTGCGCTTCACGGCGCCACTTACTGCGGCGCCAAACGGCAAAGCTGCACAGGCACACGGCATGGTCCGCCTTTAGCTTGACCGTGACGGAACCAAATCAGCTTCTATGAAATGAGGTACAGTTTACAACTGATGCGTTGACGACATTCGTCTCGGAAAATACACAATTCTGGAGAAAACTAAATCCACCACGCGTCGTTACACAATTCACGACAGCCCAGAAGTTCGAGCACGAACAGCATTTTAACTGTAATTGCACACTCACAATACGCGTAGCGGTCTTCTAATATGCAATTTGGCGTGCAAACACATTTCCCGCAGGGATGGGACCTCTCGCTTCTCCGCAAGGCGAAGGCGTTAGGGGTCTCGGAAATCCGCGACGCGCAGCCTTGGGGCGGCGCAGAGAAGACCCCCGACGTCTACGATTTTCCTCACGCGTATACGGATTACATGAACCGGGCGGAGTCGCTGGGGATTGGCACGATGCTGACCTTCGCCGGCACCAATACGCTGTACGACAGCGGCCTGACCCCATACACGCCGGAAGGCCGCCAAGCATACGCAAACTATATATTGGAAGTACTCGACAAGTACGGCGACCTCGTACAGGAAGTCGAGATCTGGAATGAATTCAACGCCGACAACTTCATTGTCGGCCCGGTCACCACAGACAGGCCATATTACTACACCGAGCTGCTCAAGACGGTCTATGCAACCGTCAAGCCGTTCCATCCGGAGGTCGAGATCCTCGGCGGCGCCGCGCATTCGGTCGCCACGGGCTACCTGGAGGACCTCTTCGAGCAAGGCGCGCTCGATTACATGGATGGTGTGGCCCTGCATCCATACCGCAACTCGCCCGAACACGTGGACGACGAGCTGCGCCATCTGAACGAGGTGATGGAGCGGTTCGGGGGCGCCAAGCCGGTCTACGCCACCGAGTTCGGGAACGAGTTCGTCGATCCGGCCGCGGCCCCGGACTATCTGGTGAAGATGGTCACCATGCTCAGTTCCTCGCATGTGGCCGAGAGCTACTGGTACGCGCTGCAGGACGAGGCCTGGTTCCGCAACATGGGCCTGTTCGAGACCTCCGGCGCGCCGAAGCCGGCGGCGGCCGCTTTCGAATTCGCCCAGCGCGAACTGCTGCCCCTGGGCGACGCCGTGCAGGTGGAGACCAGCGACGACCTCTCCCTGGTCTATCGCTTCGGCGAGAACACCTATGTGATGTGGGGCGCGCCCCGCGAGATCGCGATCACCGGCGAGGTGCGCGCCCTGGATTCAAGCGGGCGGCCGATCGAAACACCGACCCAGCTCTCGATGAGCCCGGTCGTGCTGCAGGGCGACTTCACCTATCAGCTCGGCGAAAGCCCGGTGGTCGCCGACAGCCTGATGGAATACGGCGAAGGCGAGTGGGGCTACTTCGCGCGGACCGTGGACGGGATGACGCACCCCCTCGGGCAGGTCGACTGGGAGTGGACCTCCTATATCGGGTCGGTCTGGTACCAGCCGCTGCGGATCAACGCCGACAACCTCTCTCCGGCCGGGAGCGGGGCCAATCCTATCCAGGCGGTCGCGCGCTTCACCTCCGAGCCCGCGCAGAAGGTCGAGGTCACCGGAAACTGGAGCAAGTCGACGCTCGAAGGCGACGGCGTCGACCTGCACATCCTGCTGAACGGCCGCGAGATCTTCAACGCCCTGGTCACCCAGAGCTACGAGCTGCGCGGCCTCTATGTGAACCTGCAGGTGGGCGACGTGCTCGACTTCGCGGTCGGCCCCAACCAGACCGTCAACGGCGACTCCACCAACTACCTGATCCAGCTTCTCAAGTACGACGGCCCCGAGCCGGGGATCAGCGCCCCGCCCAAGCTGATCGGGACCGAAGGCGACGACACCCTGATCGGCACGGCGCGGGACGAGATGCTGATCGGCGGCGCGGGCCTGAACCTGATGGACGGCGGCGAAGGCGTGGACACGGTCTCCTATGCGACCGCCAGGCTGGCCGTGAACGTCGATCTGGCCAGGGAGGACTTCCAGGCCGTCAGCAGCACGACCACCGACGCCCTGGTCAATATCGAGAACCTGACCGGTTCGCCCTCCTCCGACACGCTGAGCGGCGCCGCGGGCGACAACCGCATCGTCGGGGCCGACGGGGCCGACAGCATCTTCGGCGGCGCGGGCGCCGACACCCTGACCGGCAGCCACGGCGGCGACACCCTGACCGGCGGAGACGGCGCGGACCTGTTCGTGTTCCGCTTCACCTCCGATTCCACGGGCACGGGAACGGCGCGGGACCTGATCACCGACTTCGACCGGTTCGAAGGGGACAAGATCGACATCTCGGGGATAGACGCGCGGACCAGCCTGGCCGGAGACCAGCCTTTCACCTTCGTGACCTGGTACACCAAGAAGCCCGGCGAGGTGATGGCCGCGCCGGAGGCAGGCGGCTACGTGGTCAAGGGCGACATCAACGGCGACGGAGCCTCGGAGTTCATGATCAAGGTCATGGGCCCGGCGATCCCGACGGCCGACGACTTCATCCTCTAGGCGGCGCGAGGCAGCCTCAGGCGCTCCTCGTAGGCGTCGATCAGGGCCGAGATCCAGGCGTCGGGCGACAGGCCGATGGCGCGGGTCCGTTCGAAGGCGGCGATGCTCATGCTGCGCGCCAGGTCGTCGTCCTGCAGACGCGTCATGGCTTCGGCCAAGGCGGCCTCGTCCCGCGGCGGGGCCGAGAAGCCGGCCCCGGCGGCGACGATATCGGGTGCGAGAAAAGCGGTGTCGGCGGCGATCACCGGGAGGCCGCTCCACAGGGCCTCGGCGGCGACCAGGCCGTAGGGCTCGGGATAGCGGCTGGGCATGACCAGGGCCCTCGCCTGGGCGGCCAGGGGGCCGATCTCCTCGAAGCTGCGCCGGCCGGCGAAGATCACCTCGGGATAGTCCTGCTCGAGCTTCGCGCGCATGGGGCCATCGCCGATGATGCGCAGCGGCGCGCCGGCCCGGCGGGCGGCCGCGGCGGCGAGGTCGGGGCCCTTGCCGTCCTCGAGCCGGCCGATGAACAGGAATTCGCGGTTGGCCTCGACCGGGGCGCGCTCGGTCAGGAACGGACGGACCGGGTTCGGCACGGTGCGGACCGCATGTTCCGGAACCCCGCCGCGGACCAGGAAGGGGCGCATCGCCTCGTGGATGGCGAGCACCGGCGGCGCCTCGCGCTTGAGGTCGAACAGAGACTGGCGGACGGACTGCCGGGCCACCCGCCAGAGCTTGTGGGCATAGCTGCGGCGGTCGCAGTTGGCCTTGATGCAGGCCCCGGACATCGGCGTCAGCGAGCACACGGCCCCGGTGTTGAGGAATGCGAACGCGCCATTGGGACACACCAGGAAGAAGTCGTGGGCCGAGAGCACCAGGCGGCCCGACACCGGCTTCAGCGCCTGGAACACCGAGGGCGACAGGATCTGGGCCCAGCCGTGCAGGTGATAGACGGTGCCCGGCGTATCGTTGCGGGCGATCCAGTCGGCGACCATCCGCCTGGCCGCACCGTTGTAGAGCGCGCTCAGCAGCACCTTGTGCATGGGCGAGGACAGCAGGCGGTCCTGGCCGAGGGCGACGACCTCGACGCCGGCCTCCGCCAGCTCCGGGTTCTGGCCGGCGTCGCCGGTCAGCAGGGTGACCGCGAAGCCGCGCTTGCGGAACGCCAGGGCCGAGGTCAGGGAAAGCCCGGTGGCGCCGCCCTTGGCGAGGGAGGCGTCGTTGACGACGACGATGCGCTCGATCATCGGCCGGCCTCCGCGGCGGCGAGCGAGCGCGGCGCAAAGGAGGCGGCCAGGGCGGCGACGCCCCTTTCGGCCGCACGGACCTGGGCGGCGTGAACGGCGGGATCGATCCCCTCCTCCAGGGCGCGCCGGGCGAGGGCCAGCACCTCGTCGACGCTCGCCTCCCCTGCCGAGGCCACGAAGTCGCGACGGCCGACGGACTCGAAGAAGCTGAGCAGCTTGCGGTCCCAGGCGAAGCCGATGTGCGGGACCTGGTAGGCGTAGGCGGTGATGCAGGCGTGCATCCGATGCGCCAGGACGAGGTCGCAGCCCGAGAGGAAGGCGGCCATTTCGCTCGGCCGGTCGAAGGCGGGCTGGACCGAGATCGCGTCGGGCGCCGCCGCGCACGTGGCCGGCGCCAGGGTCTCGAGATACTCGCGATCCTCCGGGCTGCCGTTGGTGAAGAGGACGACCTTCCAGCCCTCCGCCGCCATCGCGGCCGCGAGCTGCGCCATCCAGGCGGCGAAGGCTTCGTCGCGCAGCTTGAAGCCGGCGGCATGGTAGCGCAGCGCCAGCGGGTTGGTGACGCCAAGGCCGACGCGCGGCGGGCCGGGCAGCTTGGCGACCTTCGGGAAGTGCCTGGCGGCGAGGACCGCCGGATCGGGCGCGACCTCCGCGGGGCGGACCCCGGCGCGGCCCAGCCGGCGATCCCAGATCTCCTTGGACAGCGGATCGCGCACCGCCACATGGGTGAGCCGGCCTGCGGTCATCGCCCGCTCGAACAGGGCCTGGCCTCGCTTCGACCAGTTGTCGGAAACCCCCACGCCATAGACGCCGATCGGCAGGCTGGCGGCGGCGGCCTCGGCCAGGACGCCGTCGATCTTGGTCGGAAAGTTGAGGTCGGCGTCGGCCAGCAGATTACCCCCGCCCACGACCAGGGCGTCGGCCTGCGCCAGCCGCTCGCGCCACCGCGGCCGCAGGCGCCGTTTCACCATCAGGCCGAGCGCCGCGCCGACGCCGGCGCGGCGCACAGGCCCAGGCGCCATCTCCAGCAGGCTCAGGATGGCGCGGCGATTGCGCAGGCCTTCGCCGAAGGCTTCGCGGCCGGCGATGTCGATGGCGAGGGCTTGGGCGCCCCCCCGCGCAAGCTCGGCCTCCAGGCACTCGGCCAGCAGGCCGTCGCCCAGATTGGGACTGAACTTCACATTGGCGACGGCGATGATCATTCGTGGTCTGCAGGTCCCGCTCAGGCTCGCTCCTTTAGAGGTTCGCGCCGCAGGAAAAATCAATCTCAGCCGTGCGAAATCTCATACAGCCAAGCTATTCCGAGGCGACTGTTCTCATATTGCGCAGGACGAGCCGAATATCCTGGCGAAACGCCGGCTCCTTTCTACTTGCTGCCTCTCCGGGAAACCTTTTTCGCGCTCAGGCCTTTTCCGAAGTTGGCCTGCGCCCCTCGGAAATGAATCGCCGAGCCTCCGCCAGGGCTTCGGCGCGAGCCGGGCCCGCCATCAGCGCCAACACCGGAACATAGACCGCAGCGCCCAGCACCACCGCGCAGGCGACATAGAGCCAGCCATTGGGGAAGGCGTCCCGCAGGGTCGAGAAGGCCGTCACCGCCACGGCCATGGCGGCGGCGGCGGACACCTGCGGCAGGATCGAGCGCAGGACCTTGGTGGCGGCCACGCCGGTGGCGCGCTGGAACATCAGGAGTTGCAGGGCCAGCGTCAGGTAGGAGCGCACCACATAGGCGATGGCGATCGCCCTCAGCCCGAACGGCGCGGCCAGGGAGCAGAAGACGATGGTGCCGACGAGCTGCACGACCGCCAGCCGCACGATGACGCCCGAACGGCCCAGCGCCGTCAGCGCCGGGTCGGCGAAGAAGTTCAGCGCGTAGGGTACGACCAGGAAGGTCAGGGCCTGGGCCACCGGAATGCTGGGGGCCCATTTCTCCCCATAGATCAGCGGGATCAGCTCGTTGGCCAGCAGGCCGAAGCCGACGATGCAGGGGAACGAGATCGCGCCGCTGATCGCCACGATCCGCAAATACGCTCTCCGGAACGCGTTCTCGTCCGACTGCAGCTTGGCGAGGGTGGGCAGGGCCACGGTCGAGAACGGCGTGATCGTGCCTTGAGCGAGCAGTTCGGTGGACTTCCAAGCGGTCCGATAGACCCCGACCGCCCCCGCGCCGAGGGCGTGCGAGATGATCAGGTCCTGCGTCCGAGAAATAAACAGGATGACCAGTTGCGACAGGGCGACATTGCCGCCCAGCGGGGCCTGCTCGCGCAGGGTCGCCAGCGAGAAGCGAAATCCCGGCCGCCAGCGGAAGGCGCGCCAGGCCACTAGGGTGTTGATGATCTCGGCGGCGTAGCGTTGCACCACCAGGCTCCAGACGCCAAAGCCGTTCCAGGCCGCGACCACCGCCAGGCCGCCGCCGATCAGGCCGCTGAGCAGAGAGCGCAGAGCCAGCGACTTGTGGCCGAACTCACGCAGATTGCGCGACATGTGGCTGGCGCCCAGGGCGGTGACCGGCACCACGAAGCCGAGCGCGGCCACCACCGTCCCGCCCTCTGGCCGGCCTAGCGCGTCGGCGATGGGCTGCTGCAGGACCAGGCCGCCCAGCGCGAACACTGAGGCGAGGCCGAGATTGCTCCAGAAGATCGTGTCGGCCAGCCGCGGCGTCACTTCCGGCGCGCGATAGAGGCAGCTCACCAGCCCGCCCGAGGCGATGATCTTGCCAACCTCGGCATAGACGAAGGCCACGACGAAGAGCCCGAAGTCCGCCGTCGACAGCAGCCGCGCCATGACGACGAAGACGACGAAATTGAAGACCTGGTCGCTACCGAAACGCAGGAACGACCAAAACACCGATGCGGTGGCCCGACGCGCCAATCTGGGCGATTGTGCCATGTACTTCTGCAATCTCCCGGGGCGATGGGCGCGCCAAGATCAGGCGGGTTTCGCGCGATGGCAACGTCTATCGTCGTTATGTCGTCAAACGCCGCTAAAGCAGCCGAAATGGGCCCAAGGCGTGGCCTTTGTGGTCACGGAGTGGGCGTTGAGCGAAACAAAAAGCTTCACCATAACAGGAGCTTGCGCAGCAGCTCGCAACAGGCCAAGGCCTAGGGCGAGTATCCGCCGCGATGGCTGCGTCGCGGCTCTGACGGAGGTAGTGCATGGCGGCTGATGCCGGCCTGATCGCCGAACTTTCGGGGATCGCAAGACAAGCCCTGGCGCCGTTCACCACCGATGCGCCCTATGCGTTGGTGGACTTCCCCAATCACTCGAACGTCGGCGATTCCGCGATCTGGGCCGGCGAGATGGCCTATCTGCGCCAGCATGCGCCGGAGCCCCCGTCCTATGTCTGCTCGCTGGGCGACTTCTCCATGGAGGAGTTGCAGAGGCGCTGCCCCCAGGGGCCGATCTTCATCCATGGCGGCGGCAATTTCGGCGACGTCTGGCCCCATCACCAGGCCTTCCGCAACCGGCTGATGGAGCTCTGCCCGGATCGCGAAATCATCCAGCTTCCGCAATCGATCCATTTCGCCTCTCCCGAGAAGCTGGCGGAGACCACGCGGGTGATCGAGCGACACGGCAAGTTCACGCTGTTCGTGCGGGACCGGGAGTCGCTGGAGCTCGCCCGGAAGCACTTCCCCTGCGAGACCATCCTCTGCCCGGACATGGCCTTCTTCATCGGGCCGATCGTGCGGCCGGCGTCGCCGGAAGTCGATGTGCTGTGCCTGCTGCGCACCGATGTCGAGCGGGTGGAGCTGGGCGACGCGGTCCGCACCGGTCCTGACCTGCGCGTGGCCGACTGGCTGGGCGAACCGAAGCTCGAGCTCAAGATGGTCAAGGCCATGGGCGCGCTGAACGGCGCAGCGAGCGGGCGCTCGCGGCTGGGCATGTTCAACGCCGCCGCCGAGGCGCGCGTGCGGCGGGGCGCGAGCCTGCTGGCCACCGGGCGCGCGGTAGTGACCGACCGCCTCCACACGCATATCATTTCGCTGTTGCTGGGCATTCCCCATGCGGTGCTCGACAACAGCTACGGAAAGATCAGCCGGTTCATGTCCTGCTGGACCAGCGCCTCGACTCTGACACAACGCTGCGATTCCATGACCGCGGCGCTCGATTGGGCCAGGGCCCAGGCGGCCGAAACGCGCGCGAACTGAGAGCTCAGCAATGCAGCAGCCGCGGATATCCTGCCTCCTGCCGGTGTATAACGGCGAGGCGTTCCTGGAAGAGGCGATCGGCTCGATCCTCGCCCAGACCTTCCGGGACTTCGAACTGGTGGTGGTCGACGACGGCAGCCGCGACTCCACGCCCGACATCCTCGCCCGCCTGGCGGCCACCGACCCTCGCATCAAGGTCATCCGCCAGGAGAACGGCGGCATCGTCGCGGCGCTGAACACCGGGCTGAAAGCCTGCCGTGGCGAGTACGTGGCGCGAATGGACGCCGACGACATCGCCCTGCCCCATCGCTTCCAGTTCCAGGCGGACTATCTGGACAGCCATCCGGGCTGCGTGCTGGTGGGCGGGGTCGCGCGGTCGGTCAGCTCCGACGGCAAGGATGTCAGCCGCACCACCGGCGGCCGTCATCGGCGGACCGACCTTTCCTGTTTCCCCCCGAAGATCGCGGTCTCCATGCACCCGCTGATCACGGCGCGGCGCGAGGCGCTGATCGCCGTGGGCGGCTATCGCTCGGACTTCCCGCACGCCGAGGACTACGACCTCTTCATCCGGCTCTCTAAGCTGGGCGGGATCGACAATCCGGACGAGGAAGTCCTGATCTATCGTCGGCACGAGGGGGCGATTTCGCTCAAGCATCTGGAAACCCAGGAGCGGAGCGCGGCGATGTCGGAAATCGCCGCCATGGAGCCGGGTTCCGAGGGCTTTCCGGCCCGGCTGGTCGAGCCCTATGTGCGCCTGCGGATCTGGCGCCGCTATCTGAGCGCCGACCGCGCCAAGGCCGACCACCTGCTTCCGCACCTGATCGGCGACGCGCTGAACCTGAAGCCGGAGACCTTGCTGTCGCCGCGCTATTTCGGCCTGCGCGTCAGGATCGGCGGCGCCATCGCCGCGGCGGCCCTGCGCCAGGCGCGGCGGTCGAAGGCGCCGGACGCCGCCCCGGCGACGCAGGGCGCGGCCGGGTAGGAGCCCTTGTCCTCCCGCGAAGGCCGGAGGATCGCATTTCAACCCGCCCTCGACTCGTCATGGCCGGGCCGGCAGGTCCCGGCCATCCATAAACGCCGAAGTTGGGCCGGAAGCGCTGGTGCGTAAGGATCCCCGGCGCGCTCACGCAGCCGGGGATGACGGATCTCGGGGAGGCGCCAGAGCGCCCGCCCCTGACGCCGCCTCTAGCCGATGTCGATGACGCGGCGCGGATCGACCTTGCCCAGGGCGGCGTCGCGCAGGGCCATCATGTTGCCGGCCAGCCTGCCCTTGCGGTCGATATAGGGCTCGGGCTGGAAGCTCTTGATGAAGTTCGCCAGCGTGTTGTTGACCATCAGGGTGGCCGCGAGCTTCGGCGGGATGGTCTTTTTCTTCAGCAGGTAGAGCGGGTTGGCGATCTGGGAGTAGCCGAGCTTCTTGCCCGGCGTGCGGCCGGACTTGATGCCCATGTGGACACCGGCGAGGCCGGGCGCCTTCACCAGCTTGCCGCGCGCCTTCAGCCGGAAGGTGAAGTCGGTGTCCTCCTGCCAGCCGTAAAGCGGCAGGTTCTCGTCGAACCGCAGCCCCTGGATGGCGCTGGACCGCAGGACCATGTTGCAGCCGTAGAGCGACTCCAGCGGAGCCAGGTCGCCATCCGGCCGCAGTCGGTCGGCCTCGGACATCTCGCAGGCGGCGTCATAGCCGATGCCCGGCCCCTTGGCGCCGTCGGCGATCAGGCGACCGTTCACCCCGACGATCTCGGGATGGGCGGCGAACAGGGCCTCGGCGCGCTCGATGAAGTCGAAGGCCGGGACGAAGTCGTCGTCGAAGATGGCGATCATGTCGCTGGTCTGCTCGACGAGGTCGAGGGCGTGATTGCGCTGGCTGCAGGAGCCCTTGCGCGCGTGGTCGACCCGAAGCGGCAGGCCGTGCGCCTCGATGCCGTGAGTGTCTTCGGAACTCGCCCCGACGACGACGATCTCGTCGGGAATCCGAGTCTGCCGGCCCAGCCGCGCCACCGTCAGCCCCGTCAGCTCCGCCCGTCCCGCGGTCGCGACAACCACCGATACTCTCAAGACTAGCTCCTTGTGCGCGGCGCCTGCGGCGCCATGGGGTGGACGGAAACGCGCCTGAACGGCGCGCGCCCGACCTGGACTTTCGAACGTCGGCGCCGCCATTCGAGGGCGAGGCCGGCCATGACGGCGAAGATCATGCCCGGATCGGGCGAGGCGGTGCTGATCGCCGCGGGGATCAATATGCTCACCGCGGTCCAGCTCGCCGCCGAGCCGATCGCCAGCCGCTCGTCCCGCGGCGTCGAATAGGTGCTGGCCCGCAGCGGCTTGAAGACCGCGAAGATGTGACAGACGAGGGTGACGATCCCAATCACGCCCATGGAGCCAAGGGCGGCCGTGAACAGGCTGGACGAGCGGAAGCTGCCCGCCCCGATGCCGAGGCCATAGGAGGCCAGGAAGGCGTGCCATCCCTGCAGGGCCCAGAACGACCGCTGGCGGCCGGACTCGCTGTCGGCCTTGTCCACGGTCATGTGCGAGAACATGTCGCCCAGTTGCTCGGCGAGCGGCGGGGCGATCATCACCATGCCCAGGGCAGCGATGATCCCGACCAGCGCCAGGGTCAGGACGACCAGGGCCTTTCGCGGGCTCAACTGCTGGCGCATCAGCAGCAGCCGGATCACCATCAGGGCGCCGTAGACCGCCAGGCTGACATAGGCCGAACCCGAGGTCGAAAAGACCAGCACGGCCAGCAGGACGAGCGCGGCCGATCCGGTTTGCCGGGGGCGTATGTCGCGCATCCAGCATTCGAAGACGAAGACGAAGAGCCCGAAGGCGTAGGAGGCGTAGTAGGACGGCTCGGGGAACACGCCGGTCATCCGCACCAGGCCGTTATAGCTCTGCTCGAGCTGGGCGGCGCTGCCGTTCCGGAAGATGTTCAGGACCTCGCCCAGGCCGATATTGGTCAGGACCACGCCCAGGACCCCGAAGGCGGCATGGATCCACGCCATCAGGCAGAGGGTGGAGACGATCTTCCGGGTGGACTCCGGCTTGCGCGCGACGATGGTGGCGCATACCCCCGCCAGCATGGTGCCGACCAGATAGACCGCGGACGTGATGTTCTGGTTCGTGAAGACCAGCGGCACGGTGTCGAAGAGGCCGGTTATCGTCACCGGCCGCAGGGGCGCCACGTAGATCTGCCAGGCGAACAGGCGCGGTAGCAGGAACGCCGACAGGAAGCCGTACAGCGCATAGATCACCAGGAACAGGTTGAGGGTGACCGCGGGCGCGATGTGCGCGTACTCGCGTGAGCCCGGCGCCAGGATGCGCGCGAGCAGGAAGGCCAGCACCAGGTGGGCCGGTGAAATGGCCGCGCCGCCCAAGGCCGGCATGAGGATCGCCGCCGAGCCGCTGAACAGCGTCGAGAGCAACATGAACCGCAAGAGGTCCAACGAAGTCCCGCGCACGAGCAGCAGCAGCCCGATCGCGATCGAAATCAGTCCGAATACTGTAGGGACCACACCAGGATCCTTCGGTCATTCCTGCGGCCGGACTGAGGCTGTTCGCTCCTACCCGGCCAGAACCAGTCGTTCACCAGCCTTCTCAACGCACGGCCGCGCCCTCCCTGCCGGTCCGGCCCAAACGCTCGGCGACCAGTTCGGTCGCGCGGCTGGAGGTGGGAATGTAGTCAAAGCGCCCCTGGCGCCCGAGCATCTCCACGCCGGTCGCCTCCACCGCGTCGATGAGCGCCTCGGACGCGGCCATCGAGCCATGGGCGTAGGTCGGATAGGCGAAGTCGGTCCGATCGTGCCCGACCAGCGTGGCCTTGCCGGTCATCAGGCCGTGCTCGCGCATGAAGGCGAGGAAGGCGGCGAACTCGTCGGCCGGCGCCGAAGGGCCGCGCGCCAGCGGCGCTTCGACCGAGAGATACTCGCGACCGTCGACCTTGCCGTAGACCCGCGAGTGGACCGTCAGCCGCTTCCACGAACCGGTGGGGCTGAAGTTGTAGAGCACCTCGGAGGGGAACCCGAGATCGCCTTCATAGGCGACATAGAGGCTGAGCAGCGGCAGGGACTGGATGATCGGCGGCGGGGTGAGGCCGCAGGCCTGCGCGGTCAGGGTCAGGGGCAGGCTGGAGATGACCCGCGCCGCCTTCACGACCCCGCCCTTGATCGAAACCTCGAAGCCGCCGGCGACGCGTTCGATCTTCGTCAGGGAGGCGCCGAGACGGATGCTGACGCCCTTGGCGCGGAGCTGGGCGGCGACCTGGTCGTAGAGGTGCGTGAAGCCCTGGCGCGGCCGGACCAGGACGGTGGGCGCGGGCGCGGCGTCGCGTTTGGGGCGCACGAGGCCGGCGGCGGTATCCAGGCTCAGCGCCCTGGCGATCCAGTTCATGCGCTTCACGGCGAACTGGTGTTCGACCTGGTCGGCCGGGATGCCGCACAGCCGCTCGATATAGGCTTCCAGGCCGCTCTCCACGAACAGGCGGCGGCCCAGGTAGTAACGGGCGAACGAGCCGGCGCTGCGGGGCGCCCGATCGGCGATCCGCCCCCAGGCGAGCGACAGGGCGGTGCGCGCCACCTCAGCCGGGCCCCGACGCAGCAGGTCCTCGGGCACTGAGAACGGATAGCGGCTGATCCGACGCTGGGGCGTGATGCGGTCGACGACGATCCGGGCGGGCTGGCACACGGCCTCGGCGCCCGGGAAGCGGCGGAAGAAGGGGCTGCCCGAGAAGAAGACGAAGCTGCCGATGTCGAAGGTGTAGGGTCCGATATTGGCCGAGCGCTGGTTGCCGCCGAGCCGGTCGTAGGGCTCCAGCAGGATGACGCGCTCTCCGGCGTCGGCGAGCATGTCGGCGGCGACCAGGCCGCTGACCCCTCCCCCCAGCACGACGACCGGCGCACGGGCCGGCTGAGCCGAGACGCCGGCAGGCGCGTCAGCCAGGACCACGCCAGCCCGCCGCAACGAGGGGGCCCTCCGTTTATGGCCGGGTGTCAGGGTCAGAACGCCACCGCCTTCCTGATCCCCTCGTCGAACCGCTCGGGGGCGAACCGCTGCGCCTGGCGGATGGCCGCGGCGGGGTCGAAGGCGGGAAGCCACGCCTCCAGCCGCTCGACCCCCTCGATCAGGGAGTCCACGGTCTGGGCGTCGAAGAGGATGCCGCTCTCGTCGGGGGTCACGCTGTCGCGCACGCCGCCGCTGTTGTAGGCGAGGACCGGGCGACCCGAGGCGTTGGCCTCCACCGGAATGATCCCGAAGTCCTCCTCGGCCGTGAAGACCAGGGCCCGCGACTGGGCGTAGGCCTTGCGCAGTTCGTCGAAGTTCAGACGGGTCTTGATGGTGATGTTGGGGCCGGCGCGGCGGCGGATGTCGGCGGCCATCTCCCCGTCCCCGACCATCAGCAGCGGCAGGCCGAGCTTGTTGAACGCCTCCATGGCCAGGTCCGCACGCTTGTAGGCGGTCATCTGGCCGACCCAGAGGTACTGCGCGCCGACCTCGTTCGAGGGCTTGAAGAGGTCTGTGGCGACCGGCGGGTGCACGACGGCGGCCTCGCGGCGATAGGCCTTCTCGATCCGGCTCTTGATGAAGTTGGAGTTGGCGACGAAGCGGTCGACCCGCGCGGCCGAGGCGTAGTCCCATTGCCGCAGCCGGTGGAACAGCCAGGGCATGGCCGCCCGGGTCAGCCGCCCGGCCGAGGCGCGATAGTCCTGGTAGTGGTCCCAGAGATACCGCATCGGCGAATGGCAGTAACAGACGTGCAGGGCGCCAGGCGGGGTGATCACCCCCTTGGCGGGGCCGGACTCGCTGCTGAGGATCAGATCGTAACCGCGCAGGTCGAGCTCCTCGAGCGCCATGGGCATGAGCGGCAGGTACTTCTGATAATGCTTGCGGGCGCCCGGCAGCCGCTGGATGAAGGTGGTCTTCACCGGCCTGGACCGGATGGTCGCGGACATGGCGTCGGGGTCGTAGACGTGGGTGTAGATGTCGGCGTCCGGAAAGAGATGAATCAGTCTCTCCAGCACGCGCTCCCCGCCGCGCATTCCGACGAGCCAGTAGTGAATGATCGCGACACGCGGCTTTGCGGGCATCTAACCTTCTCAAACCAAGAAAACATGGTGAACGCGCGCATACTGACTTCGCGAGCGTTCCATTAATCGTTCCGCTGTACCGGTCGCGCTCGGGGTGTCAGGAGGCGTCGATGTACGGGGCGGACGTAGAAGCGAAGTCGCCAGTTCCTTTCTTGCTCGCAGGCCAAGCGGCCAGGCGGGACGCGCCGGCCCCACGCGGGCCACAGCGGTGGTCCGCACGGCGGACGCTGTGCTTCATCCTGGTCACCTGCGGCGGATTCTGGGCCACGGTGCTGGCCCTGATCCTGCGCTGAGAGGTCTCGCCGCTCATCCGTAGTACTGCGCGTACTGGCGGTAGTAGTAGGCCGCGTCGCCGTGGCCGAAGCGCGCTTGCTGACCCAGGTGGATGCGGTTGAGCACCACGCCGGCGATAGTCACGCCTTCCACCGGAAGCGCCCGGATCGCCGCCTGGATCGCGTGCTCGGAGGTCTTGCGCCAGCGGGCGATGAAGACCACCACGTCCACCTTGGTGGCCAGGATGCGCGTGTCGGCCAGCGGCAGGACCGGCGTGGTGTCGAGCACCACGAGGTCGAACCTTTCACGCAAGCGCGCCAGCAGGGTGTCCATCGCCTCCCCGCCCATCAGCTCGTGAGGGCCGATCTCCGAATGGTTGAGCGGCAGGATCAGCATGCCGGTCCGCTCGTCCTTGACCAGCGCTTCCTCAAGGTGCGCCTGGCCGGCCAGGACTTCCAGCAGGCCGGGCCGGTTGTCGGCGTTCCGGACCAGCTTGTTCAGCTCGCGTCGACGGGTGTCGCAGTCGATGAGCACCACCCGCTGTCCCTGCAGGGCCGCCGAGCGCGCCAGGCAGATCGAGGCGGTGGTCTTGCCCTCCTGCGGCAGGGCCGAGGTGATCGCCACCACCGTCACCGGGCCGTTCATGGTCGCGTATTTCAGTGACGCGCGCAGGTTCCGATAGGCCTCGGCGAAGGCGGAGTTCGGTTTGTCCACCACGGCGTTCGCCGGCGACATTCGGCGCGTGCCCTTGATGGACGACAGCAGCGGGACGCCGGCCAGGAAGCGGCGGCCCAGCCGGCGCTCCACGTCGTCAGCGGTGGTCAGGGAGGAGTCCAGCATCTCGGCGGCGATGACCGCCAGGAGCCCGGCCCCGATGCCCAGCGCGGCGCCGAAGACGATGTTCAGCGGCATGTTCGGGCTGGTGGGATTGCTGGGAATACGCGCCTCGGAGATCAGCCGCGCATCCGGCTGCTCCGTCCCTTCCTGGGCGTTGGTCTGCTTGAAGCGGTTGAGGTAGCTCTCGTAGAGCGCCTGCGAGGCCCCCGCCTTCTGTTCCAGTTCGGCCAGGCCGACCATGGCGCGATTGTTCTGGCTGAGCGCGCCGCGGGCGGTCGAGAGCGAGCCGCTGATCGAGGCCAGGCGCTGCCGCGAGACCTCCGCCTTCGCCTCGAGATTCGAGATCAGGCGGGTGATCTCGCCCTGGATCTGGGCGTCGATGTCGGCCAGCTCGCGCTGGGCCTTGAGGATTTCGGGGTGGCGGTCGCCATAGCGCCCCTGCATGTCGGCGACCTTGGTGCTGACCGCGACGCGCTGCGCGCGCAGCGACTGGATGACGCCGGAATTGAGCGCCTCGCCGAGATCCTCGCCGGTCGATCCGCGGGCGAGCTGGGCGCGGGCGGTGCGCAGCCGGGCCTCGTCGGCCGAGGCCTCGACCCGGGCCTCGGCGACCCGCTGGTTGTAGGCCGAGATCTCCTGCTCGGTCAGCGATGCGCCCGAGGTGCTGAGGAGGTCGTTCTGGATGCGGTACTGCTGCACGGCCGCCGCGTCGTCGACCGCCTGCTGGCGCAGCTCCTCCATCCGCTCGCCCAGCAGGTCGCCGGCCTGGCGGTTGGCGTTGGCCTTGGTTGCGAGCTGGTCGTTCACATAGGCCCTGGTGAAGGCGTCGGCGATCATCGCGGCCTTTTTCGGATCATCCGACCGATAGGAGACGTCGATGGCGAAGGTCGCCCCGACGCGGCGAGCCGAGAGCCCGGCCAGCAGGCGATCGACGATGGCCTGGTCGATAGCGTCCCGCGTCATGGGGGCGGGCGCAGGCCGTCCCAGTATCCGGTCGATGTAGCCGGGCGTCGCCGGCTCCAGGGCTGGGTTGAAGGCCGGATCCTTGTCGAGACGCAGGCTCTTGGCGACCTTGCGCGCCAGATCGCGCGAGCCCAGGACCTCGACCTCGGTGTCGATGATCGGCGAGGCGTTGGGCAGGGCCGAGAGGGTCGCCGTCGTGCGCTGCTCATCCTGCGGGGCGACCTGCTGTTCCCGGGCGTTGATCATCAGCCGGGAGGTCGCGGTGTAGGTCGGCGTCTGGTGCGCGGTCACCAGGACGGCGATGGCCACGCAGTTCAGGAACGCCAGGAAGAAGGCTCCCAGCCGACGCCGGAAAGCCGAAATCAGCTTGTGCAGGTCCAGGCGGTCGGAGCCGTCGCCCCCGCCCAGTTCGGACTCTACGTGGATGATCGCCTGATCAGCGTCCACCGGTCCGCGATACCGTTCCAACGCCTTCATTACTCTCGCCTCGCTGGACGCCGCGCCCGACGGACGGGGCGGCGCCTACGCCACTCAGCGCTGAAGGATCAGCGCCAGGCTCACACTTTGGTCGTCGAAGTCCCTGCCGCGGTTGGCGCCGGAGGACTCCAAGGTTTCGTACTTGTACCGCAAGCCGATGCCGACCGTGCGATTGAGCAGGTAGTTCGCGCTCAATCCCGCCCCATACCGGCGGTCATTGCGGTCGATGCCTCGATAATCCTGCTCGGTGCCTAGTATTTGACCAGAGATGATCAAGTTTCTCAGAAGCTCATAATCGGCCTTGAGCTCTACCGTACGCGCCATGAACGCTGGAGAATCCGCCAAAGGACTCTCGGTGACCCTTTGCGTTGCTGTAAGGCCGACGGTGACCAACGGGGTTGGATACCAGTTCAACCGTAAACGGTAGTGGGGATTCGAGACCTCACCATAGCGGGAGTCGTCGAACTCCTGATGGATGTAGCCGACGCTCGCCTCCCCGGTGATGAGGCGCGTGACCTCCCAATCAACCCCCGCCAGAGCCGTCATGCCCTGGGAGTCCCGGTTGATCGGAGTCGTCTCGTCGTAGCTCATTTGCTGGGCGCCAATCTCGACGAAGACCGCCGTCGCCGGACTGATGGCGTAGGCGACCTTCGCCGACACCTCCGCCTCGGTCCGATCACGATAATCCTGATCGATGACGGTTCCGCCAGGCTCGGAGCCGTCGTCATAGTCGAACTTGGCGACCTCGGCGGTGGCCACCAGGCGAGCCCTTCCGAACTCCTGGCGCCCGATAACCGTGACGTTGTCCGTCCGGTACTGGATGGGCTCGGCCGGATCGACGGCGTAGGCCCCCATGGTGCGGGCTTCGACCCGCTCGGCATGGCCGGCCCGGACATCGAGGGTGGTGCGCCGGCTGACGTCCAGCCGCCCCTTGCCGCTCAGGGCCCAGGTGTCGGCGTCCTCGGAAGTGTGCTTGCCATAGCGCCGCAGATTGGCCTCCAGCCTCACCGAGGCCGCATGACGCCCCCAGTCCGACTGCAGTTCCAGTTGCGGCGCGACGCTGTAGATCGTGTCGGGCTTGGCGTTCGTCTGGGCGAAGACGTTGCTGTCGTACTCCACCCGGAACGTCGCCTTGGGATAGAGCACGAAGCTTCCGGTGCGGATGCCCAGCGCCTCGTACCCCGGGCGCGGGCGTTCGAGGACGCCGACATTCTCGCCGCGCTTGAAGAGCGGATTTTCCTGGGCCTCGGCCCCATGTGCGGAGAGAAGCGCCGAGGCGCCCGCCGCGACCATCAGGGCGGCGCGTAGGCCGAGAGAATTGGTGACGCGATGGCTCATGCGATGCCCACGCTCCTTCCTGCGGCGGCTGGCTGAGACACGCCGGCCACGCTTGTTCCCCCACTCCAGGGCATCAGATGCTGAGAAACTGGGCAAGTCCCCGGATCAGCCGTCACGCGGTCTGCCTTTGGCCCACATCCTGGGGCATATTGCTGACCGGGTCGGGGAAGAAGTTCGGTAAATCGGAGTCCTGGATGAAATCGCCCATCAAGTCTCTCGGCCTCACGCTCGCGCTGATCTGCGCCGCCTGCGGGACCGCGCCGGCGCCGACGCCGGCCGCCGCAGCGACCGCAGCGCCCAGCGCGGACGCCGACCAGGCCTATCTGCTGGGCGCAGGGGACAAGCTCAAGGTCACGGTCTATGGCGAGGCCGACCTGACCGGCGAGTTCGTGGTCGGCGACCGCGGGGCCGTCTCCTTCCCGCTCGTCGGCGAGATCCCCGCGCAGAACCGATCGGTCGCGGACTTCAAGTCCAGTCTCACCGCCGCGCTGCAGGAGGGCTACCTCAAGGACCCGCGCATCACCGTCGAGGTCATCTCCTATCGCCCCTACTACATCCTCGGAGAGGTGACCAAGCCGGGCGAGTATCCCTACACCAACGGCCTGACCGTCCTGAACGCCGTGGCTGCGGCCTCCGGTTTCACCTATCGCGCAAACACAAAGCGCGTGTTCATCAAACGCGCCGGCTCCAATGAGGAACAGAAGTTCCCCCTTACGGCCACCGAACGCGTTCAGCCCGGCGATACGATCCGTATCGGCGAGCGCTATTTTTAGAGCCATCTAGCCGGCGGCCACGGCCCGGACGTGCGGATGCGCGGCGGCCGTGGCCACCAACGCCGAGGTCCGCCCATAGCGTTGCTGGCGATGCCAGGCGGCAGCGTCCTGCACGATCTGGAGCAGGCTGGAGGTCTGCGCCTTCCAGCCCAGCAGGTCGGCCCCTCGGGAGGGGTCGGCGACGAGGCTTGGGGGGTCTCCGGGCCTGCGTGGGCCGATGGAATGGGGCACCGCACGGCCAGTCGCCTCTTCCACGGCGGCGATCACCTCGCGCACCGAGCGCCCCTGCCCGTTGCCGATGTTGACGGCGTGGAAGGCGCCCGTGGGCAGCTCGGCCTCCAACGCCGCCACGTGGGCCGCGGCCAGATCGTTGACGTGAATGTAGTCGCGCAGGCAGGTCCCATCCGGCGTGTCGAAGTCGTCGCCGAACACGGTCAGGGGCTTGCCGGTTCCGGTGGCCGCGGCGATGGCCAGCGGAATGAGATGCGTTTCCGGGTCATGCGCCTCGCCGATCAGGCCCGACGGGTCTGCGCCCGCGGCGTTGAAATAGCGCAGGGCCACGGCGGTGATGCCGAAGGCCGAGGCCTGGCTGGCGATCATCTTCTCGCAGGCCAGCTTGGTGTCGCCATAGGGGCTGGTGGGATCCTTCGGCAGATCTTCCACCAGGGCCGACAGCCCCTCCCCGGCTCCGGCGCCGTAGACAGCCGCCGTCGAGGAGAACACCAGGCGCGCCACGCCGCGGTCGCGCATGGCCGACAGCAGGCTGGTGGTGCCGCCCACATTCACTTCCCAAAAGAGATCCGGGCGCGCGACCGACCGCCCCACCTCGATGAGGCTGGCGAAATGGATCGCCGCGCCGATCTCGTAGGTGGTCATCACCTCGCGCAGGGTCGCACCGTCGCGCACGTCGCCATGGACGAAATCGCCCCAGAGACAAGCCTCGCGGTAGCCGGAACTCAGATTGTCGTAGACCACCGGATGGTAGCCACGCTCGCTCAGGGCCTTGGCCGTATGCGACCCGATGTAGCCGGCGCCCCCGACCACCAGCACCCGATTGCTTCTCGCCATTTACGCGCTCCCTGCGAAATACGAACCCTGTTCAGCGCCCCCCAGCGCACCGGTTGAAGAAAAGGCCGGCGCGAGCCGCGCCGGCTGCGGACGCGGCCTGGCGTGCAGCACGCGGCGGAATTCCCAGATCGCGCCGGCGATGTGGTAGAGCGAACTCGCCGGGGCGGGCTCGTCCTTCCAGGCCCCATCCGGGCCGAGCTTGTCGCGCCAGACGCCGAGCACCGGCGTGTCCAGGAAGGCCAGCATGCTGCGGGCCGCCGACTGCGCGCAGAGCTCATAGGTTTCGCCGCCGGCCGGATCGATTTCGCCCAGCAGCAGCGCGGCCTTGAGCCGTTCGGTCTGCGGCCAGAGCCGCGCCTGCGGACTACGGACCTTGAGATCGTCGTCGAGGGCGTCGACCGCCACGCCGCGAGCCGCATCCACCCCGACGCAGCCGTGCTGGAAGAGCAGCTTGGCCGCTTCCAGGGCGCGCTTGTCGCCGCTGAGCCTGAACCAGCGCGCCAGCAGCCATGACCATTCGAATTGGTGTCCCGGCTCGACGATCCGGCCGAGGTCGCCCCGGGCCGGCCGCCAGTCGGCGTCGAAATGCTCGCGCAGATAGCCGCGGGACGGGTCGATGAACCGCTCGAGCGCCAGGGTGGCGATCTCGGAGGCCAGGTCCTGCCAGCAGTCGCTGCGGCCGATGCTCAGCCAGGCCAGGGCCGCCTCGAAAAGGTGCATGTGCGGATTGGAGAGGTTGGCGTGCTCCCCGGCCTCATAGAAGCCGCCGGCCGCACAGCGCCGGGCGTGGCGCATCTGGCGCAGGAGCTCGACGGCGTGCGCCTCGAGCGGGGCTTCCGAGCCGATGGCCGCGCTGGCCCAGCCGAGCAGGGCGAAGGCCTGGTCGTAGAGCATGGCGGTGTCGTCGATGACATCGCCGCTGGCGCCGACCAGGGTGCGGAACTGGCCGTCGGCCCGGCGATAGCGCCGCTCGAAATAATCGATTCCGTGCTCCATGGCCTGCCGCCACGGACCGCTCCAGCCCAGGGCGCCGGCGGTGGCGTAGACATGGGCCTGACGCATCTGCACCCGCGCCCGGCGCGGGCTCTCGACCGGCCGGCCGTTCAAGGACAGGCGCTCGTGGAAGCCGCCCCGCCGGTGGTCCGCGCCGAGGCTCCACCAGAGGGGCAGGGCCGAGACGTCGAGCCAGTCGTCCAGCCGCCGGGAAAGGTCGGCCAGCTCCCGCGCCACCATGACCCGCTGAGGCTGCGGCGGCGCCCAGCTACGCTCGTTGATCTGTTCGACGACGCTCTTGACCGACTGGGCGCTGTCGAGCGCGCAGACCAGCACGGCGTCGCGCTCGACGATCACCGCGACGTTCTTCACGCCGACGGTCGAGACCATCATGCCCTGCGCCGCACGCACCACCGCGCCGGCGGTGTCGATGAGGACCGCCGACCCGCTGACGCTGTTGGCGTCGGGCGTGCGCTCGCCGGCCGCCCAGACCGCGTCCCAGGCGCCCAGGTCCGACCAGACGAAATCCACTGGCAGGACCGCGGCGCGGTCGGTCTTCTCCATCACCGCATAGTCGAAGGAGATCTTTGCGGCCTCGGCGAAGGACGGCGACAGACGGCGGACGACGCCGTTCCAGTCGGCCTCGGCAAGCGCGGCGGCCACCGGTTCGATGACCTGCGGACAATAGGCCTGGAACTCCTCGGCGATCAGGCCGACCGGGGCGACGAAATTGCCGCTGTTCCACAGGCGGCCTTCGCCGACATAGCGGCGCGCGGTCGGCGCGTCCGGCTTCTCGACGAAGGAGCGCACCTGGCGGCCGCGGCTGGCCGGCGCGAGCAGGTCGCCCGGCTCGATATAGCCGTAGGCGCTGGAAGGGGCGTCGGGCCGTACGCCCAGCACGACGACGCGCCCATGGCGGGCGACAGCGACGGCCTCGAAGATGGCCGTGCGAAAGGCCTCGACGTCGGGAATGTGGTGGTCGGAGGCCAGCACCACCGCGACCGCCTCCGGGTGGGCGGCGGCGACGTGCAGGACCGCGGCGGCGACGGCCGGACCGGAGTCGCGTGGCGTCGGTTCGAGCACCAGTTGGGCGGTCTGGCCGATCTCGCCGAGCTGCTCGACGATCTGCGCCTCGTGGCCGACGCCGGCGACGATCACCGGGTCGAGCAGGCCCGGAACCCCGGCGAGGCGCTGAATGGTTTCCTGGAATAGCGAGCGCTCGCCGAGCAGCCGTAGAAACTGCT
The DNA here is from genome assembly GCF_040545335.1 of Phenylobacterium koreense. Classification (NCBI taxonomy): domain Bacteria; kingdom Pseudomonadati; phylum Pseudomonadota; class Alphaproteobacteria; order Caulobacterales; family Caulobacteraceae; genus Phenylobacterium; species Phenylobacterium koreense. Next base: position 59,981 of record NZ_JBEPLU010000004.1, on the reverse strand, counting down.
TCGGTCGGCCGGGGCGCGAACTGGGCCACAGACGCGTCCCGCCCCCGCCGCACATGATGACAGGAACAATTGCCATGGGGCGAGGCTAGGCTCATCCGACAAGCGCCCGCCAACCCCCGCCCCGACCGCGGTCGAACAACTGTAAAATAGATTAAATTGCAGGCGCCAAACTTATATTTTGGGCGCCACATACGGTCATCGCGCCAGTTATCGTCGGAAACCAGTCATATTTCGGCCACCTATTCAGTAACTTTGAACTACTGCAGCGCTTACACCAAGCTTAACCGATCACTATTTGCTTGATATTTGAGCACAATAGATCGCCTAAACGCCGTTTTCGGCCCTAATCGTTAAAGTCTTCCCGTGCGATCTCGATGTGATCGAGCGTCTTGAGCCGGCCTGGGCTAGTAGGCGGACCGGTCGATGCTCAAGGGATATGCTTTTGGCGTTCGCCCCTCGAAATATCTTCAGCCCGACTCGCCTGCTCGTGGGCCTGCTGAGCGCAGGTCTGGCGGCGGCGGCGCCCTGGCCCTCCTTCCCCACAGCTCCGGCGCCTCAGGTCGCGCGCCAGGCTCCGCCACTGCGCGGCCCGCAGCCGGCCAGCCCGCCCGCCGGCCCTCCCGAACTGATCAATCTGCCGCTCTCGGGCGAGGCCGCGCGGCTGTGGAACGCCTCGGTCGGCCCCGAGACCCGGGCCCGGCCAGCGCGGCCCTTCGTGATCGAGGGGCCGGACATCGAGGATCGCGGCCGCGCCATTAGTTGCCTGACCGCGGCCATCTATTACGAAGCCGGCGCCGAGAGCGCGGCGGGCCAGCAGGCGGTCGCGCAGGTGGTGCTGAACCGGCTGCGCCATCCGGACTTCCCCAAGACGGTGTGCGGCGTGGTGTTCGAAGGCGCGGAGCGACAGACCGGTTGCCAGTTCACCTTCACCTGCGACGGCTCGCTCGCCCGGGCTCCGAGCGTCCGGGGCTGGAAACGCGCCGAAGAGGTGGCGGAGGCGGCGCTCGACGGCTTCGTCGATCGGGCGGTTGGCTACGCCACACACTATCACGCCGTCTATGTCGTCCCGTACTGGAGCCCCGGCCTGCTGAAAGTGGCGACCATCGGGGCGCATATCTTCTACCAGCGGCCCGGACGCGACGGCGAGCCGAGCGCCTTTGTCGGGCGATATGCGGGCGGCGAGGAACTGGTCTCGCTCAGTGTCGGCGAAGATGCGCCGGCGCCGGTTCTCGACGTGCAGGGCGCGCAGGCCCCCGCCCCGGTCGTCGCCGAGGCGGAGACCGCATCGGCGCTCGCGGCGAGTGACTTCGCAACGCCGGCCGCCGACACCGCGCCGGTACAGGTCGAACTGGCGGCCAAGCCCAAGCTGGAGATCTTCCGCAGTCTGGTCGCGCCCGAAGGCCCCCGGCCGCGACTCGCGATGTCTCCCGACGGCGCCTGACGGTCAGGCCAGCGGCGCCGGATTCCAGCGGGCGGCCAGCGCCTCGCCCCATTCCTCGCGCGCCACCGGTTGCGCCGACGGCGCCGCCGAGGTCGAGCACAGCACGGTATTTATCGCCTGACGCACCGCCAATTCCGCTGCGTCTTGAGTTTTGCGGCGTCCGGCGGCGACGATCTCCCCATCCTCGTCGTATACTCGCCACCGCCAGCCCAGTTCATCCTGAGCAAGCGAATAGGCGAAATCAGCGCTGATCATGCAACCCTCGCAGTAAACGACGCGGCATTGACGCCTAGGCCGCCTGGAAAGCTGATCGCTGTCAATAGTGCAGCATGGCGGGACTGAAGGCGCGGGAAGCGCTGCCCAGTTCGCGGGCGGCGGGCGCCCCGCTCTGAGCGAGTTGGACACTTTTGTCGCGTTTACGTTTCAGCCAGGTCAGGCATTCTCACGGAACGGCGTTTGGCCGCCGCGCGCCAGAGGAACTTGGCTATGACGTTCTTTTCCGCCACCGCAGCGTCGCCGGCGCGACCGGCCCTGCGCCGATCGAGGCGGCCCGTCGGCATTCCGTTCAACTGGCGCCTGGCGGTGGCGCTCACGGCGAACGCACTCGCCTGGCTAGCCATCATCGGCGCCGTGGTCGCACTTGCGAAGTAAGACCTCTGCGGTCGCCCGCAGAGGTCCTGGCGCTTAGGCCGCTTCGGCGGCTTCCAGCGGTTCCTGGCGGATCAGGTAGTCGAAGGCCGAGAGCGAGGCCTTGGCCCCCTCACCCATCGCGATGACGATCTGCTTGTAGGGCACGGTCGTCGCGTCGCCGGCGGCGAACACACCCGGCAGCGAGGTTTCGCCCCGGTGATCCACCTCGATCTCACCGCGATTGGTGAGCGCGACCGTGTCCTTCAGCCATTCGGTGTTCGGCACCAGGCCGATCTGAACGAAGACGCCTTCCAGGTCGACGCGATGGACCGTGTCGCGGCCGCGGTCCTTGTAGGTCAGGCCGGTCACCTTCGAGCCGTCGCCATGCACCTCGGTGGTCATCGCCGAGGTGATGACCTTCACGTTGGGCAGGCTGGCCAGCTTGCGCTGAAGCACCGCGTCGGCGCGCAACTGGCTGTCGAACTCGATCAGCGTCACGTGGGCGACGACGCCGGCCAGGTCGATGGCCGCCTCGACGCCGCTGTTGCCGCCGCCGATCACCGCCACGCGCTTGCCCTTGAACAGCGGGCCGTCGCAGTGCGGGCAGTAGGCCACGCCCTTGTTGCGGTACTCGTCCTCGCCGGGGACGTTGATCTGCCGCCAGCGAGCGCCGGTCGCCAGGATTACGGTCCGCGACTTCAGGCTGGCGCCGTTCTCCAGCTTCACCTCGATCAGGCCGCCCGGCGCCTTGGCGGGAACCAGGCCGACTGCCCGCTGGAGGTTCATGATGTCGACGTCGTAGTCCTTCACGTGCTGTTCCAGCGCCGTGGCCAGTTGCGGGCCTTCGGTGTGGCGCACGGAGATGAAGTTCTCGATCGCCATGGTGTCCAGCACCTGGCCGCCGAAGCGCTCGGCCGCCACGCCGGTGCGGATGCCCTTGCGAGCGGCGTAGATCGCGGCCGCGGCCCCAGCGGGACCACCTCCGACGACCAGCACGTCGAAGGCGTCCTTGGCCTTGATCTGCTCGGCTTGACGCTCGGCCGCGCCGGTGTCGAGCATGGCCAGGATCTGCTCCAGGCTCATCCGGCCCTGGGCGAAGGGCTGGCCGTTCAGCAGCACGGTCGGCACGGCCATCACCTGGCGGGCCTCGATCTCCTGCTGGAACAGGGCGCCGTCGATGGCGACGTGAGTGATGCGCGGGTTCAGGGCCGCCATGGTGTTCAGCGCCTGCACGACATCAGGGCAGTTCTGGCAGCTCTGCGAGAAATAGGTTTCGAAGTGGAAGTCGCCGTCCAGCGCCTTGATCTGCTCGATCACCTCGGGCTCGACCTTGGGCGGGTGGCCGCCGACATGCAGCAGGGCCAGCACCAGCGAGGTGAACTCGTGGCCCAGGGGCAGGCCCGCGAAGCGCACGCTGGCGTCGCCTGCGGCCCGCTCGATGGCGAAGGAGGGCCGACGCGCGTCGTCGCCGTCCTTGACCAGGCTCACCTTGTCGGACGCCGAGGCCACATCGTTCAGAAGTTCGAGCATCTCCCGCGACTTGGCGCTGTCGTCAAGCGAGGCGACCAGCTTGATCGGCTGGCGCAGGTTCGCCAGGTAGGCCGTCAATTGCGACTTCAGACCCTCGTCCAACATACTGAGACTCCAAGATTATTCGCGGCGCGCCGAAACGAGGCCGATGGCAGGGGGAGACTGCGGGAGATAGAGGCGCCGCCGCCCTCCGAACGAGGGTGGCGGCGCTTGGCTGACTTAGATCTTGCCGACCAGGTCCAGCGACGGGGCCAGGGTCTTTTCACCCTCTTCCCACTTGGCCGGGCAGACTTCGCCCGGGTGAGCGGCGACGTACTGGGCCGCCTTCACCTTGCGCAGAAGCTCGGCGGCGTTACGGCCGATGCCTTCGGCGGTGACTTCGGTGAACTGGATCACGCCGTTCGGATCGATCAGGAAGGTGCCGCGGTCGGCCAGGCCCTGGCCTTCGCGCATGACGCCGAAGTTGTTCGTGATGGCGCCCGACGGGTCGCCGACCATGACGTACTGGATCTTGCCGATGGCCGGCGAGGTGTCGTGCCAGGCCTTGTGCGAGAAGTGCGTATCGGTCGAGACCGAGTAGATTTCCACGCCCAGCTTTTGGAACTCGGCATAGTTGTCGGCCAGATCTTCGAGTTCGGTCGGGCAGACGAAGGTGAAATCGGCCGGGTAGAAGAACACGACGGACCATTTGCCCTTCAGGTCCGCGTCGCTGACGCTGATGAACTTGCCGTTCTTGAACGCCTGCGCGCTGAAGGGTTTGATCTCGGTGTTGATCAAGGACATGGAATGCTCCTGCGATTGGGAGTTGCAGGGATAGGGCCTCGCAGGACATAGGTCCAATCGATAATATCAACTCCGGCAATAGATTTGTCCGATGGATAGCCGCCATCGGCAGCCGGCCGCAGGAACCCGCCGAACGGCCTCCTATCGTCAGGTTTCGTGACGAAGCGCGCAGGAACCGGCCGCGCGCCGCAAGATTGCGACAGCCGCCGCAATCGGCGGACGGCCCGGGACAATGGCGAGGGCTAATCCGTCTCCATGATCTTTCTGAAGGAGACGTCCATGAAGACCTGGCTCATCACCGGCGCATCGCGCGGCTTCGGCGCCCGTATCGCCGCCCTCGCCCTGGCCAAGGGCGACAACGTCGTAGCCACAGCGCGCAAGGTCGAGGCCGTGACCGCGCGGCTCGGCGACCACCCCAGCCTGCTAGCCCTGTCCCTAGACGTCACCGACGAAGCCCAGGCGAAGGCGGCGGCGGCCGCCGCCGTCGAGCGGTTCGGCGGCATCGACGTCCTGGTCAACAACGCCGGGTTCGGCCTGCTGGGCGCGGTCGAGGAAGCCACGGCCGAAGAGGTCGAGCGGCTCTACCGCACCAATGTCTTCGGCCTGCTGGCGGTGACGCGCGCGGTCCTGCCCGCCATGCGCGCCCAGCGGTCGGGGCGGATCCTCAACATCTCCTCCATCGGCGGGTATCGCGGAGCGGCGGGCTTCGGCGTCTACTCCTCGACCAAGTTCGCCGTGGAAGGGCTGACCGAGGCGCTCCACGCCGAGCTCAAGCCGCTGGGCGTCCATGTCACCGCCATCGAGCCAGGATATTTCCGGACCGACTTCCTCGACGCCAGCTCGCTGTCGGTGAGCCGGAACAGGATCGAGGACTACAGCGCCACCGCCGGAACGGTCCGCACCCGCGCGGCGAATCTGAACCAGGCCCAGCCGGGCGATCCCGACCGCCTGGCCCAGGTCCTTGTCGAGTTCGTGGATGCGCCCAACCCGCCGGTCCGCCTGCCGCTCGGCAGCGACACGGTCGCGGCGATCGAGGCAAAGCACGCCTCCGACAGCGCGATCCTCGCTCAGTGGCGAGCGGTCTCGACTTCCACGGACTTCGCCGCGACCTGACGACCGGAACAGTCCTAAAGCGCGGCCCGGGACAACTTGTCCCGGGCCGCGCCATTGCGACGCCTTGGCTCCTGATCTTCGATTGGCGGGCGCTCGGATACGCAGTATGCGAATGAGACGCTGTTCACGGGACCAGGATCGAAGGTGCAGGCGGCGAGCTCAGGATTCGGCAAGGCTCCAGAGGCGCTCGCGCGCATCCTGGACAGCGCCCCGCCGGTCGTAAGCGATCCGCTGCGGGGCGAAACGACCCTTACCGGCCGCTGGGGCCACGGCGAACTGCACGACCACCTTCCGGGCATGGAAGGTCACGTCATCATCACCTATTACGGCCAGCCGCAGGACATCGTCTGGCGGGTCGAAGGGCAGCGCCTGGCGGGCCAGACGCGCACCGGTTCCATCACCATCATCCCCGAGGGGCACGACGGCCGTTGGGACATCGCCGGTTCGATCGGCGTGTCCCACGTCTTCCTTTCCCAGGAGCGGCTGCAGGCCTGCGCCGAGGACATCGCCGGGGGCAAGACGGTCGACCTGCTGGCGCGGGTGGGATTCGACGACCCGCTCGCCGGGCGCGTCATGGAAATGCTGGGACGCGAAGCGGCCGCGCCCGATCCGTCGGCGCGGCTGTTCGTCGAGCAGGCCACCGATCTCCTGTGCACCCAGCTCGTGCGCGGGCACTCCTCGTTCAGCGCGCTGCAGGGGCCGGCGCCGCGACGCGGCCTGGCCGACTGGCAGGTGCGCAAGGTGACCGACTACATGCGCGCGCACCTGGACGCGCCGGTAGGGCTCGACGAACTGGCGGCGCTGGCCGGCCTCAGCCGCTTTCACTTCTGCACAGCGTTCAAGGCGGCGACCGGCAAGAGCCCGCACGAGCAGCTCGTGGCCTTGCGGATCGAGCGGGCGCGCCAGTTGCTGCTGCGGCCGGACCTGCCAGTCACCGAGATCGCCCTGGCCGTCGGCTACGAGACGCCCTCGGCCTTCGCCGCAAGCTTCCGAAAGGCCACGGGCATGACCCCGTCGGCGTTCAGGCAGGGCGTCTAGAGCGGCGCTCGCGTTGGCAACAAGGCTCGCCCCTTCTATTCTCTCAAGGAATGGACCGGATAGCGGCGTTACAGTTTTTCGTTCGTGTCGTTGAGAGCGGGAGCTTCTCCCAAGCCGCCCGCGAGCTTGGCGTTGGGCAGCCGACCGTCAGCAAGCAGGTCGCAGCCCTTGAGCGGCGGCTTGGAGCGCAGCTACTCAATCGAACCTCCCGCCGGCTTCGCCTCACTCCGGCCGGCGCCGATTTTTACGAGGCCGCGGTTCGCATACTGGGTGAGTTGGACGACGCCGAGAGCCGGGTCGCCAACGCTCATGAGCAGCCGAGCGGGGCCGTCAGAGTGGCGACGCCACCGATCCTGACCGGCATGATGATCGTGCCTGAGCTCCCCGAGTTCTTCCTCCGCTTCCCCGGCATCGCCGTCGAATTCGTCGTCTCCGAGCGATACGCCGACCTGGTGCAGGAGGGCGTCGACCTGGCCATTCGCATCGGCAATCTTGATAGCTCCGGGCTGTTGTCGCGCAGGATCGGAAGCCTGCAGATTGCGACAGTCGCCAGTCCTGAATATCTGGCGCGCCACGGCGCGCCGCTGACGCCATCCGATCTGGACGCGCACCACCTCCTGGCGAATCGATATCTCGGCGCGGTCGGCGCCTGGCGTTTTCAGCACAGCGAGCGAGAGGTGGTGACGCCAACCTCGGGGAGATTCAGCTGCAACGATCCAGCCGACGTGCACGCCGCCGTTCTTGCAGGCCTTGGGATCGCGCAAAGCGCACGCGCTCTGTTTGAGGCGGAACTTCGATCTGGAGCGGTGGTCGAGTTGCTGGCGGGCTTTGTTCCCGAACCGGTCCCCATTCATGTGATCTACGGCAGTAATCGAATTCCGCAACGGGCCAGGATCGTGAGCGATTTCATCGCGCAGTGCCTGCACAAGCAGCCCAGCGTCCGGCTCCGGCAACCTATTCCATAAGGGAATAGCGGCTAGTCCCGGCTTCGGCCTTCCGCACTCTCTGGCTCTTCATAGGTACGTGGCGAAGCGCTCGCGCGAACTGCGAGAGCGGATACCTAAGCGGAGCAAAAAGAATGCAGGAGAAGATGGTGGCCCTGGTCACCGGGGCGAATAAAGGGCTCGGAAAGCAGGTCGCAAAGGAACTGGCCGGACACGGTTACACAGTTCTTCTTGGATCAAGGGACTTTTCGAACGGACAAAAGGCCGCCGAGGAGATCGGGGACGGCGCCGTCGCTATTCAGCTCGATGTCACGGACGCCGCCAGCATAGCGAAGGCGGCGGAACGCGTCGCCGCGGAATTCGGCCGGCTCGATCTCCTGGTCAACAACGCCGCGATCTCGCAATCGGGCCGGTATGCGTCAGGTCAGGAAATCATCGCCGCGAGCGCGGCGAGCGTCGCGCCGCTGGACGAAGTCCGCGCGGTCTTCGAGACGAACGTCTTCGGCGCGCTCGCCGTGACGCAGGCGATGCTGCCGCTGATCCGATTGTCCTCCGCAGGACGCATCGTGAATGTCTCAAGCGGGGTGGCTTCACTGACGCTCAACTCCGACCCCGATTTCCCCTTCCGTCCGCACTACGGCGTGACCTATTCGGCGTCAAAGACGGCCCTCAACGCCATGACCATGGCGCTTGCGATCGAGCTTGAGGACGCCGGCGTCAAGGTTCGGGCGGTCAGTCCGAGCTACACAGCGACCGCCATCAACGATTTCCAGGGGACCGACAGCGTCGAGACCGGAGCCCGGCCGCTTGTGCTTGCGGCCCTCGACACCGAAAGCCCTACCGGGAATTTCACTGGCCCCGACGGGGCATATCCCTGGTGAGCGTCGACTAGGCTTCGCTGAGCGCTGAATAGTGACGGCGGGCCGGAAGGCCCACCGCCATTCTAACCCGACGTCGCGACGTCGCGTGGGTTCGGTCGGCGTCTCGCGAGGCTCAGGATGCGGCCATGCCCGCGGCCGCGGCGGTGGCGACCTGCAGGTCCTGGGCCACGGCGCCGCCGGAGACGCCGACGGCGCCCAGCAAGGTCCCGTCAGCGGCGCGCAGCGGAAGCCCGCCGGCGAAGACGACCAGGCCGCCATTGGTCTGCTCCAGGCCAGGCGAAGTCCCGCCGGGCTTGGAGAACTCGCCGATGGCCTCGGTGGCCATGCCGAACAGGGCCGAGGTCCGCGCCTTGCCGAGAGCGATGTCGATGGAGCCCAGCAGGGCCCCGTCCATGCGCGCAAAGGCCTTCAGGTGGACGCCGGCGTCGAGCACGGCGATGTTCATTGGCACGCCGAGGGTTTCGGCCGCTCGTCGGCCGGCGGCGAGGACCGCATCGGCCTGTTCTTGGGTGATGCTCATCACGATCGTTCCTTGAGCTCCGGAGGCGGCCTCCGGCCGCAGCGGCCCGTTGAGGGCGCCGCGGCCGGAGCGGCGGTCAGATCTGGTTTTCCCAGGCGGCCAGTTGATGGTCCTTCAGCATGTCCTCGATCTTCTTCGGGACCACGTTGCGGAACTTGCCGGTGTCGGCCGGGACGATTTCGATCATCCGGTCGATCATCTCCTGCGGGTCCATCTTTCCCTCGGGCGTAGCGAAGAAATCGTCGAAGCCCTTCCGCAGGTCGGCGCGCTTGGTGAAGTTCTTGCTGTCGTCGAGCCAGCGGAACGGATTGTCGGCCATGGTCTCGTTGTAGCCGGTGTAGTAGGCGCCCGGATTGATGGTCTGCACCTTGATCCCGTAGGAGGCCAGTTCCTGCTGCATCGCCTCGGCGAAGGCTTCCAGGGCGTGCTTGGTCGAGACGTAGGTCCCCCAGTTGGCCGGAGTGAAGAGGCCGCCCATCGAGGAGGTGAACACCACCTTCTTGCCCTGGGCCTTGCCTTCGCGGACCCAGCGCTGAACCACACCCTGGGTCAGCACCAGCGGCAGGAAGACGTTCACTTCGTAGTTCTTCCGGACCAGATCGACGGGGATTTCCCAGACGGGCCCGGCCTCGCCCATGCCGGCGTTGTTCCAGAGGATGTCGAAGTCGAGGCCGATGGCCTGCTGGATGTCGTACTGGTCGGTCAGGTCCAGCCGGTAGACCTTGATCCGATCGCTCAGGCCCAGAGCCTCCACCTCTTCGCGGAGCGGAGTAACCTGCGAGGCCACGTGAACCGTGGCGATGATGTCGTGGCCGTTCCTGGCCATGCCGATCGCAGCGCCTTTGCCAAAGCCAGAACCGGCTCCAGTGATGAGGATGGTCTTCTTGCCCATGATCGGTGTCCTTTTCTTCAGGGTCGGCGTTGTCGCCGTCGAAGAAGAACCTACCGAGGCCGGTTGCGGCGGACCGTTCGCAGCTTGCGGCCACTGTTCCGATATTGCGGCGATGGAAGAAGGAATTCAGCAGGCCCCGCTGCGGAGGCTGCCGGCGCTCGGCGCGCCGCACGCCAGGTCCGCCTGCCGCACGATGTCGCCGGCGATGATCACCACCGGGCCATCGAAGGCCGCTTCCTCGAGCGCCCCGGGAAGGCCCGCCAGATCCGAGACGATGGCGCGGGCGTCGCGGCGGCCGGCGTTCTCCACCGCCATGGCAGGCGTCGCCGCGGGGCGGCCGGCGGCGATCAGGCGGGCCATGACGAGCCCGCAGGCCTGGCCCGCCATGTAGAGCGCCAGGGTGGTCTCGCGGTCGGCGGCCAGCGCATCGTCGATCCCGGCCAGGGCGCCGCCCTGCAGGGTCGCGGTGGCGATCATCAAGCGCCGGGCCTCGCCGCGGTGGGTCAGGGGCGCGCCGAACTGCGCGGCTGCGGCGCTGGCGGCGGTCACGCCGGGGACGATCTCGCTGGCGATCCCATGGCCGGCGAGGAACGCCCTCTCCTCCCCGACCCGGCCGAAGACGGCAGGATCGCCGCCTTTCAGGCGCACCACGCGTAGCCCCCGCCGGGCCAGACGCAGCATCAGGCGGTTGATGGTGTCCTGGCTCATGCTGGTCCTGCCAGCGCGCTTGCCGGTCTGGATCTTCAGGCAGTTGGCGGGCGCCAGGGCCAGGACCTCGCCGCAGACGAGGGCGTCGTAGAGCAGCGCCTCGGCCCCCTCGATGAGTCGGGCGGCGCGCAGGGTCAGGAGATCGGCGGCGCCGGGGCCGGCGCCCACCAGCTTCACGGTTCCAGGCTCATGCAGCATCGGCGGTCTCCAGGCGACGAGGGGCGATCAGGCGGGCGATCTCCGGGCGACAGGAGCCGCAGTTGGTCCCGGCTCCGGTGACTTCGGCCACGGCGTCGACGTTCGCAGCCCCGGCGGCGACGGCCTTGCCGATGACGGCGGCGCGCACGTTGCGGCAGGCGCAGACGATGGGCGAGGCGTCGGCGGGGCGGCCTGGAGCGCGGCCGACCAGCAGGGCGGCCCGATCTCCGGCGCCCAGGGCCTCCGATGCGAAGAGCTCGACCAGCCAGTCCCTGGGCGGCAGCGTCCCCGAAGCAGTGGTGAAGAGCACGCGGTCGAGGCGATCGCCTGCCAGGAAGGCTTCGCGCAACGCGCCGGCGGCAGGGTCCTCGAAGCGCAGACCGTCGCCTGAGACCCCGGCCAGCAAGAGCTTGCGCAGGGCCTCGCGTTCCTCGACGTCGCCGCGGCCGGCGAACTCGTGCAGGTGGCAGCCGGCCTGGGGGATGCGCCGCCAGACGAGGTCGAGCCTGGCGGGCCGGGCCCACGGCCGGCGGGAGATGTGGAAGCCGCGCCAGGTCTCGCGATAGGGCCGCACCCGCGCCGGGGTGTGCTTGAACTCGGGCTGGCCGGACCGGGCGTCGATGCTGGGGGCCACCAGCGGATTGACCCGGCCGCTTGGGGCGTAGGCGGCCGTCCAGTGCATGGGCATGAAGATCGCGCCGGGGCGCTGGCGGTCGGTGAGGCGGGCCAGGGCGACGGCCTCTCCCCGCGCCGTCTGCACGCGGGTCAGGGCGCCGTCGGTGAGGCCCGCCGCCGCGGCGTCGGCGGGATGAACCTCCACGAAGGGCTCGGGCGCGTGACGCCAGAGGTCGGGGGCGAGGCCCGTGCGGGTCAGGGTGTGCCACTGGTCGCGGATGCGGCCGGTGTTCAGCGCCAGGGGATAGGCCGCGCCGGTCGGCTGGGCCGGGCCTTGCGCCGAGGCCCTGACCATGCGGGCGCGGCCGTCGGGGGTCTGGAACCTGCCGCTGGCGAAGAGCCTGGCCGTGCCGCCGGCCGCGGTCACCGGCCACTGGACCGGTTCCAGCGCCTCGTAGCCTTCGGGCGTCAGGCCGACGAGGCCGGAAAGGTTCAGGATGCGGCGGCCGTCGTTCTCATAGGCGGTCAGGCGCGCCCACTCGCGGAACACCTGGGCGGCGGCGCGCCAGGAGAAGGCGTCGCCGAACCCCATGGCGGTGGCGACATCGGCGACGATGCGCCAGTCGGCGCGGGCCTCGCCCGGGGCTTCGAAGAGCGCGCGCTGACGCGAGATGCGGCGCTCCGAATTGGTGACCGCGCCGTCCTTCTCGCCCCAGGCCAGGGCCGGAAGCTTCACATGGGCGTAGTCCAGGGTGTCGGTCGCTTCCATGCAGTCGGAGACGACGACGAAGGGACAGGTTTCCAGCGCCTCACGCACCCGGCCGGCGTCGGGCATGGAGACGGCCGGGTTGGTCGCCATGATCCAGAGGGCCTTGATCCTACCCTCATGGACGGCCTCGAACATCTCGACGGCCTTGAGACCGGGGCCGGACGGCGTGTGCGGCGCGCCCCAGAAGCGGGCGACCCTTGCGCGGGCCTCGTCGTCGAAGTCCATGTGGCCGGCAAGCGTGGTGGCCATGCCGCCGGTCTCGCGCCCACCCATGGCGTTGGGCTGGCCGGTGATGGAGAACGGGCAGGCGCCCGGCTTGCCGATCCGCCCCGTGGCCAGGTGGGCGTTGATGATGGCCAGGCCCTTGGCGACGCCCTGGGCCGACTGGTTCGAGCCCATGGAAAAGAGGCTCACGGTCCGGGGCGTCTCCGCGAAGAGCTGGAAGAACCGCTCGACGTCGCGCGCGGCGAGGCCGCAGTCGGCGGCGACGGCGGAGATCGACTGGTCGGTCCGGGCGAGCTCGGCTTCGACCTCGGCGAAGCCGGCGACATGGGCGGCGATGTAGCCGCGGTCGATGACGCCGCGGGCGATGAGGTCGGCCAGCAGGCCGTTCCAGAGCCGTACGTCCATCTGCGGCGCGATGGGCAGGTGCAGGTCGGCGACCTCGGCGGTGTCGGTGCGGCGTGGGTCGATGACCAGGTGACGCTGGCCCCTGGCGCGCGCGGCCTCCATGCGGCGGAAGAGGACCGGGTGGGTCCAGGCCGCGTTGTGGCCGGCGAAGACCACGAGGTCGGCCAGCTCCAGATCCTCGTAGCAGCCGGGAACCAGGTCGGCCCCGAAGGCCAGCTTGTGCGCCACCACGGCCGAAGCCATGCAGAGCCGGGAGTTGGTGTCGATGTTCGCCGAGCCGATGAAGCCCTTCATGAGCTTGTTGGCGGCGTAGTAGTCCTCGGTCAGGAGTTGGCCGGAGACGTAGAAGGCCACCGAGCCCGGGCCGTGCCGGGCGATGGTCTCGGAGAACCGCCGCGCCACGAGGGCGGTCGCCTCGTCCCAGGTGGCGCGGCGATCGCGGATCATGGGATGCAGCAGGCGGCCCTCGAGCCCCACGGTGGCGGCGAGCGCGCCGCCCTTGGAGCACAGGCGCCCGAGATTGGCGGGGTGGGCGGCGTCGCCGGAGAGGGTCAGGTCGCGGCCCGACGCCTGGCCGGCCACGCCGCAGCCGACCCCGCAGTAGGGACAGGTGCTGCGCCGCGGGGCCATGGTCAGGTGCGGCCCAGCAGGATGCGGCCCTCACGGACCTCCAGCGGGACCACCGGCGTGCAGCCCTTGCCGCGGTCCGCGCCCATGGCCTGGCCGCTGGCGAGGTCGATGTTCCAGGCGTGCAGCGGGCAGGTCACCGCATGGCCGTGGACGATGCCCTGGCTGAGCGGGCCGCCCTTGTGCGGGCAGGCGTCCTTCAGGGCGAACACCCGCCCGTCGCCGGTACGGAAGATCGCCACCACGCCGGCCGGCGTCGGCACGCGGCGGGCGCCGCGCAGGGGGACGTCCGTGACCGCGCCGACGTCGGTCCAAACCATCGGGTCTTTGACGAGCGCGTTCATGCGGGTGCGAACTCCATGCGGCGGCTGAGGGGGTTGAATTCGTCGGTGTGGCGGCCGGCCACCCGCTCGGCCCAGGGGTCGAGGCGGAAGAACCGCTGCGAGTAGGCGAAGCGGTCGTAGAGGGCCTTGCGGGTCTCAGGATCGAGGACGGCGGCCTTGATGGCGTCGAGGCCGACCCGGGCCATCCACTTGTAGATCCGCTCCAGGTAGAAGCCCTGCTCGCGATAGAGCTGGGTGAGCGCGCAGATGGTCCAGATGGCCTCCTCTTCGGTCGCCACCTTGGTCAGCACCTCGGTTCCCTGGATGTGCAGGCCGGCGGCGCCGCCGACATGGATCTCGTAGCCGCTGTCGACGCAGATGACGCCGATGTCCTTGCAGGTGGCCTCGGCGCAGTTGCGCGGGCAGCCGGAGACGGCGAGCTTGACCTTGGCCGGCGTCCAGGCGCCCCACATGAACTTTTCCAGCCGCATGCCGAGGCCCGTGGAGTCCTGGGTCCCGAACCGGCACCAGTCGGAGCCGACGCAGGTCTTCACCGTGCGCAGGCCCTTGGCGTAGGCGTGGCCCGAGACCATGCCGGCGGCGTTGAGGTCGGCCCAGACGGCGGGGAGGTCGTCCTTCTTCACGCCCAGCAGGTCGATGCGCTGGCCGCCGGTGACCTTCACGGTCGGGATCTCGAACTTGTCGACCACGTCGGCGATGGCGCGCAGCTCGGCGGCGGTGGTCATGCCGCCCCACATGCGGGGGACGACCGAATAGGTCCCGTCCTTCTGGATGTTGGCGTGGACGCGCTCGTTGATGAAGCGCGACTGCTTGTCGTCCTGGTATTCGCCCGGCCAGGCGCAGAGCAGGTAGTAGTTCAGGGCCGGACGGCAGGAGGCGCAGCCGTCGGGGGTGGACCACTCCAGGGCCTGCATGACCGCGGGCATGGACTTCAGCCCCTCGGCGACGATGCGCTTGCGCGCGACCTCGTGGCCGTGGGTGGTGCAACTGCAAACCGGCTTGGGCCCGGTCTGGGCCTTGAAGCCGTCGCCAAGGGTCAGGGCCAGAAGCTTCTCGACCAACGGCGTGCAGGAGCCGCAGGAGGCCGAGGCCTTGGTGACCGCGCGCACGTCGTCGAGGGTCGAAAGGCCCTGCCCGGCGATGGCCTCGGTGATCGCGCCCTTGCACACGCCGTTGCAGCCGCACACCTCGGCGTCGTCGCCGAGAGCCGCAACGGCCGCGCTAGGGTCCAGGCCCCGAAGGCCCTCCGTCACCGTCTGGCCGAAGATCAGCGTCTCGCGGATGTCGGTGACCTGCGCGGCCTGGCGCATGAGGTCGAAGTACCAGGCGCCGTCGGCGGCGTCGCCGAACAGCACCGCGCCGGCGACCTTGCCGTCCTCGATGACCACGCGCTTGTAGACGCCGCGGCCGGCGTCGCGGAAGACGATGTCTTCGCACCCCTCCCCGCCTGAGAACTTGCCGGCGGAGAAGACGTCGACCCCCGACACCTTGAGGCGGGTGGAGAGCACCGAACCCTCATAGGCCGCCGAGCCGCCGGTCATGTCGGCGCCGAGCGTCTTGCACATCTCCCAGATGGGGGCGACGAGGCCGTAGCACTGGCCGCGATGCTCGACGCACTCGCCCACCGCCGAGATGCGCGGGTCGGACGTGCGCATGGCGTCGTCGACCACGATCCCGCGTCCGACCTCGAGACCGGCGGCCTTGCCGAGCGCGGTGTTGGGCCGGATGCCGACGGCCATGACCAGCAGGTCGCACGGCAGGGTTCGGCCGTCCTTCAGCTTCAGCCCGGCGACCCTGCCTTCTTCGCCGACGATCTCCTCGGAGACGGCGCCGAGCTCGGTGGCGACGCCCTTGTCGGCGAGGGCGCTGGCCAGGAGGAAGCCGGCCGAGGCGTCGAGCTGACGCTCCATCAGCACGTCGACCAGATGGACGACGGTCGCGGCCATCCCCCGGCGCACCAGGCCATAGGCGGCCTCGATCCCCAGTAGGCCGCCGCCGATCACCACCGCCCTGGCGCCTGGCTGAGCGGAGGCGGCGATCATCGCGTCCACATCGTCGAGGTCACGGAAGGTGACGACGCCGGAAAGGTCGCTTCCGGGCAGCGGCAGGCGGATCGGGTCGGAGCCCGTGGCCAGGATCATCCGGTCGTAGCCGATCTCCAGCCCGCCCTCGGCGCGGACTACCCGGGCCTCGCGGTCGATGGCCTGGACGGCGCGCCCGGCGTGCAGGGTGATGGCGTTGTCGCGATACCAGGCCTCGTCATTGATGACGATGTCGGCGAAGGCCTTCTCTCCCGCCAGCACCGGCGAGAGCATGATGCGGTCGTAGTTCACTCGCGGCTCGGCGCCGAAGATGGTGATCTCGTAGCGGCCGGGATCGCGCTTGAGGATCTCCTGGACGGCGCGACAGCCGGCCATTCCGTTGCCGACGACGACAAGTCGTTCCTTGGACATGAGGCAAACTCCGAAAGATCAGACGCGAGAGGCCGAGCCGGCGGCGTCCGCCGCCGCGATCCAGGTCCGGCGCCAGCGCGCCTTGACGCCGGTCAGGCAAGTGAGGGCGATGAGCGCGAGCCCGGCGAAGGCGAGCAGCCCGGCCTGGTAGGAGCCGGTGGCCTGCTTGGCCCAGCCGAGGCTGGCGGCGAGGTAGAAGCCGCCGACGCCGCCGGTCATGCCGACAAGGCCGGTGACCACGCCGATCTCCTTGCCGAACCGCTGGGGCGCGAGCTGGAACACCGCGCCGTTGCCCGCGCCCAGGGCCATCATGCTGAAGAGGATCAGGCCGAAGGCGACCCAGACCGTCGGCGAATGGAAGCTGGCCAGCGCCAGGCCCAGGGCGGCCAGGATGTAGACCACCGTCAGGGCGCGCGCCCCGCCGAAGCGGTCGGCGAGCGCCCCGCCCACCGGCCGCAGGAAGGAGCCGGCGAAGACGCAGGCCGCGGTGAGCACGCCCGCCGCCACCGGCGAGAGGCCGTATTCGGCGTTGAAGTAGATGGTCAGGGAGGAGGACAGGCCGACGAAGCCGCCGAAGGTGACGCTGTAGAGCAGCATCAGCCACCAGGCGTCAGGGGTCTTGAGGACGTCGAGGTACTCGGTCAGAGCCTTGGGCGGCGGGCGGTTCGGGGCGTCCTTGGCGAAAATCAGGAAGACGACGAAGGCGATGGCCAGCGGCAGGCAGGCCAGGCCGATGACATTGTTCCAGCCGAACACCTGGGCGAGGCCGGGCGCGAAGAGCGCGGCCAGGGCCGTGCCGGAGTTGCCGGCGCCGGCGATGCCCAGGGCCAGGCCCTGATGCTCGGGCGGATACCAGCGGGAGGCGAGCGGCAGGGCGATGGCGAACGAAGCCCCGGCGACGCCCAGCACCGCGCCGAGCGCCAGCACCTGGTGATAGCTGTCGATCCCGAGGACCCAGGCCGCTCCCAGCCCGGCCAGGACGACGAGTTGGGCCGCAATCCCGGTCTTCCTGGGCCCGATGTGGTCGACCAGCACGCCGGCCACCAGCCGCAGCAGGGCGCCGGCGAGCACCGGCACGGCGACCATGAAGCCTTTCTGGGCGGGATCGAGATGGAAGTCCTGGGCGATCGCGACCCCGAGGGGGCCGAGGATCACCCAGACCATGAAGCTGAGATCGAAATAGAGGAAGGACGACAGGAGGGTGGGCGTGTGGCCCGCCTTCAGGAACGAACGACTCAACATGGGTTTGGCCCCGTACGGATTGGACGGAAGCGGCGGCGTCGCCGTGGGTTCGGTCCGGCTCCTCATCGAGCCGTTCCAGGGAGCCGCGAACGCCGTTGTCCTGGGCCTTGGATTGAAGGAAATCAGCGGCCGGGCCGGGCCGTCATCTGCCTACGTAACGGCGGATGCTCGAATTCGTGCAGCAGATCAAAAATCGGGCGCCACCGACCCTCCTGATCGAAATTTAGGCGATGCCTAATGCACGGGCATAGAGATCGGGCCGATAGACCACGCGGGCAGCGGCGTCGTCGCCCTGGACCTGGCCCCAGCGGCGCATCTGGGCGAGCAGCCAAGCGGCCTGCTCCGGGGCCGGCCGAGGGGCTCCGAAGGCGACGGTGCGCAGACCGGCGGCCACGATCTCAGGCGAGAGGCCCAGATAATCGGGGCCAGACAGCAGCGCCGCGAGGCTTCGGCGATTTTCCGGAGCTTGCGCCCAGGCCAGGGCGCGCACGAGGGCCCGCACCAGAGCATCGAGCGTCGCGGGGTTGGCTCCTGCCCAGGCGGCGGTGACGCCCAGCACCTTGTCGGGCGCGCCGGGGGCGATCTCCGCGGCGTGGGCGGCGATGGTCCCGACGCCGGCGGCCACGGCGACCGCGTTCCAGGGCTCGCCGGCGCAGAAGCCCTCGATCACCCCACCGGCGAGCAGCTCGGCCATGCGCGGCGGCGGGGCGATCGTGAGCCGGACGTCCCGGTCGGGATCGACGCCGGCCTCCGCCATCCAGCGTCTCAGGAGGTAGTTGTGGGTGGAAAAGGGAAAGACGACGCTGAAGGTGAGCCGGCTGGCCTCCAGCTCGCGGCGCCTGGCCACGAGGGCCGCCAGGGCCCGCCCGCTAGGATCGGCCTCGACGCCAAGCCGGGTCGAGACGGTCACCGCCGAAGCATCCATGGCCAGGGTCAGGGGCGCGACCATGGCCGCCCGCTCACTGCCCACGCCAAGCGTCTGGGCCAGCACCATGGGCGCGAGCATGTGCGCGGCGTCGAGCGCCCCGAACGCCACCTTGTCGCGGATGGTCGCCCAGGAAACCTCGCGCGACAGCTCGACCTCCAACCCCTCGTCGGCGAAGAAGCCTGCCTCCTGGGCGACGATCAGGGCCGCGGCGTCCACCAGCGGCACGAACCCCAGCTTCAGGCGCACGCTCACGATTGGTCTCCCTTGAGCACTCCGGCGAAGGCGAGCAGGTCGGCGGCGACCGCGCCGAGCGGGCGGCCGGTGTCCATGGAGAGCTTGCGCAGCAGCTTGTAGGCCGCCCCCTCCTCGAGCCCGCGCTCCTTCATCAGCAGCGCCTTGGCCCGTTCGATGGTCTTGCGGGAGGCCAGGTCCGCCTTGGCCTTCTCCAGGTCCTTGCGCAGTTGGTGCATGAGTTGGAAGCGGCTGATGGCCACCGCCAGCACGTCGCGCACCCGGCCGGGCGTCAGGCCGGCGACCACATAGGCCGCGACGCCCGCGCGCACGGCCTCCTCGGCGAAGCCGGGTTCGGAGCGATCCACGAACATCACCACCGGGCGGGGGTTGGAGAGGCTGGCCTCGCGCAGGCTGTCGATGGTGTCGCGGTCCGGGCTCTCGGCGGCGACCACGACCACGTCGGGCGCGAAGGCCGCAGCCTCGGCTTCGTCATAGGCGCCGGCATGCCGAACCTCCAGCGGTTCGACACCCGCCAGCCCCTCGGCCACCAGAGCGGCCCGGGCCGAATCCGGATCAATCACCAGCACGCGCATGACCGCCGACTACGAACCGTGATCGCGCGAATGGCAGAGCCTTGTCATCGACGCGAGATCAAGCGCCTGGAAATGCGCAGGGATCGGTCAGGCGGCGCCGCCGGACTGGGCGCCTTCGTCATCGAGCTGCCAGTAGCCCTAAGGGCGAGGCCCGAAGCGCGCCACCAGATCATAGGCGTCGCCGGGGAAGACCATCCGCACATGGGTGATGCGGTCGGCGCCGCGCCAGGTCTGGCGCTCCAGCACCAGGCACGCCACCGTGGCCGCAATTCCCAGCTCCGCCGCGGTCGCGCGGCTGGGATTGGCGGCGCTGATGCGATGCTCGGCCTCGGTCCAGGGGATATGCCCCAGCAACCAGCCGCCCGCAGGGGTCTTGGCGAAATCGACCTCGGCCGCGGCCGGCGCGGCGTCCAGGTTGATCAGCCGCTCCTCCAAGGCGAAAGGCCGGTCGCTCGCCCTGTGCAGGCAACGGAGCGCCAGCAGGTTCACCGGCGTATCGAGGCCGAGCTTGTCCATGTCACGCGGACTGGCCGTCCCGACGCGCCGCTCCAGCAACTGGTAGCCGTAGGGCTCGCCGCGGGCGGTGACCTCCGAGGCGATGTCCGGAATATCGAGCACTACCGAGTGGATCCGCGGCCGGGCGACGAAGGTGCCGGCCTTGCGACGCCGCTCGATGAGGCCCTGCTCGGCCAGGGGCGCGAGCGCCTTGTTCACGGTCATGCGCGAGCAGCCGTACTGCGCCATCAGCTCATGCTCGAACGGAATGCGGCGGCCCGGCGCCCAGGCGCCCGACAGGATGCGCTCGGAGATGTCGGCGCGGATCTGCTTGTGCAGCGGCTCGGTCATGCGAGCAGCCGCTGCAGCGTTTGCCGGTAGCGCGCCACGATCGTCGCGCGGCCGACGTGGCGGCCATCTGCGACCACCTGCCGTCCCGCCCTCCAGACGTCTCGTATCGGACGGCCGCCCGCGAAGACGAAGGCGTCGAGAATCTCGTCACCGACGCGGCCGGCGATGTCGGGATGCTCGGCGTCCAGGGTCACGATGTCCGCGGACGCCCCCACCGCCAGGCCGACCTGCGAGACGCCCAGCGCCTGCGCGCCCCCGGCGAGGGCGCCGCGGTAGAGCGCGCCTCCCGTCGAGGCGCCCGGCGCCGGCGCCAGCACGTTGCGCGCGCGCTCGCTCAGGCGCTGGCCGTATTCCAGGAGCCGCAGCTCCTCCGCCGCGTCGATCCGCACATTGGAGTCCGATCCCACGCCAAACACCCCCGCCTCAGCCAAGTAGGCCGCCGCAGGGAAGACGCCGTCCCCGAGATTGGCCTCGGTGATCGGGCACAGGCCCGCCACCGCGCCGCTGGCGGCCAGCCGCCCGCGCTCGCTCGCGGTCATATGGGTGGCGTGCACAAGGCACCAGCGCCGATCGGGATAAAAGCGATCCTGCAGCCATTCCACGGGCCGTGCGCCGCTCCAGGCCAGGCAGTCGTCGACCTCCTTCACCTGCTCTGCGATGTGGATGTGGATCGGACCGTCCAGCCTGGTCACCGCCGCAAGCTCCGCCTCGGTCACCGCCCGCAGGCTATGCGGAGCGATGCCGACCACCGCGTCGGGCAGGCCTCGCACGGCACGGCGGGCGGCCTCGTACAGCCGCTCATAGCCGGCGATGTCGTTCAAGAACCGCTTCTGGCTCTCCAGGGGCGCGACGCCGCCGAAGCCTGAGTGAGCGTAGAACACCGGCAGCAGGGTGAGGCCAATTCCCGTCGCCTCGGCGGCGGCGGCGATGCGCGCCGCCATCTCCGCGATGTCTGCATAGGGCCGACCGTCGGTGTCGTGATGCAGGTAGTGGAACTCGCCCACGCGCGTGAAGCCGGCTTCCAGCATCTCGGCGAAAGCCAGGGCGGCGATGGCCTCGACATCGTCGGGCGAGAGCTTGCCCACGAACCGATACATCAGCTCCCGCCAGGTCCAGAAGCTGTCGCCTTCGGGGCCGCGCACCTCGGTCAGCCCGGCCATGGCGCGCTGGAACGCGTGGCTGTGAAGGTTGGGCAGGCCGGGCAATCCGATCGCCGCCCGGACATCCGAGCCGCCCGTCGGAACGCGGGTCTCCACCGAGGCAATCTGGCCGTCCTCGACGCTCAAGCGAACGTTACGGGCCCATCCCGCAGGAAGCAGCGCTGTCTGGAACCAGTGGAAGGTCGCGCCCATCGGAGCTCTCCTTGATCCCATTATGTCTATACAAATTACGACATCGTCGCTAGTAAGACGCAACGACTGATCGGAGGAAACCTTTGCGCTGCGATCGAGTCTGGCGGAACGCCCGCCTCGCCACGCTCGCGCCTGGCCTGCCCGGCCTGGGCGAGATCGACCGCGGCGTGGTGGCTGCGCAGAACGGCCAGATCGCCTGGGCGGGCGCCGAAGCCGCGGCCCCGGCCTTTGAGGCGGCCGAAACCATCGACTGCGAAGGCCGCTGGATCACGCCCGGCCTCATCGACCCTCACACCCACCTGGTCCACGGCGGGGACCGCGCTCACGAATTCGAGCTGCGGCTGACCGGGGCGAGCTACGAGGAGATCGCGCGGGCCGGCGGCGGCATCGTCTCGACCATGGCCGCCACGCGCGCCGCTTCGGAAGACGAGTTGGTCGCCCAGGCGCTACCGCGCCTCGACGCCCTGATCGCCGAGGGCGCGACCACCATCGAGATCAAGTCCGGCTACGGCCTGTCGCTGGAGCATGAGCTGAAGTCGCTGCGCGCCGCGCGGCGGCTGGGCGAGGTCCGGCCGGTGACGATCGCCACCACCTTCCTAGGAGCGCACGCCCTGCCCCCGGAGTTCAAGGACGACGCCGACAGCTATGTCGACCTCGTCTGCCGCGAGATGATCCCGGCGGTGGCGGCCGAAGGCCTCGCCGACGCCGTCGACGCCTTCTGCGAAGGGATCGGCTTCGACGTGGAACAGACCCGGCGTGTCTTCGAGGCGGCCAAGGCGCATGGCCTCCCCGTCAAGCTGCATGCGGAGCAGCTTTCCAACCTGCATGGCGCTGCGCTGGCGGCCGGGTTCGGCGCGCTGTCGGCCGACCACCTGGAGCATCTGGACGAAGCCGGGATCGCGGCCATGGCCAAGGCCGGCACGGTCGCGACGCTGTTGCCCGGCGCCTACTATTTCGTGCGCGAGACGAAGCCGCCGCCGGTCGAAGCGCTTCGGGCGGCCGGCGTGCCGATAGCCCTGGCCACCGACTGCAACCCCGGCACCTCGCCGCTGACCTCGCTGCTGCTCAGCCTCAACATGGCCGCGACCTTGTTCCGCCTGACCGTCGACGAGTGCCTGGCGGGCGTGACCCGCGAGGCCGCCCGCGCTCTGGGCCGCCAGTCTGACATCGGCACGATCGAGGCCGGCAAGGTCTGCGACCTGGCCATCTGGGACATCGAGCGTCCCGCCGAGCTCGTCTACCGGATGGGCTTCAACCCCCTGCATACCCGCGTCTGGAGAGGTCTGTGAGCGACATCCCCCTGGTTCCCGGCGACACGCCGCTCTCCGCCTGGCGCGAGGTCTATCGTGGGGCGTCCGTGCGCCTACACGGCTCGGCCGCGGGCCCGGTGGCCACGAGCGCGGCGGCGATCGAGCGCATCCTGGCCAAGGGCGCGCCCGTCTATGGGATCAACACCGGCTTTGGAAAGCTGGCCAGCGTCCGGATCGACGACGCGGACCTGGCGCGGCTCCAGCGCAATATCGTGCTGTCCCACGCCGCCGGAACCGGCGAGCCTTCGCCCACCGCCATCGTACGGCTGATGATGGCGCTGAAGCTGGCGAGCCTGGCCCAGGGCGCCTCGGGCGTGCGGCCGGCCACGGTCGCCCTGCTCGAAAGGATGATCGTCGCGGGCCTAACCCCGGTCGTGCCCAGCCAGGGCTCGGTCGGCGCCTCGGGCGATCTGGCCCCGCTCGCGCACATGGCCGCCGCGATGATCGGCGTCGGCGAGATCGAAGTCGGCGGCGTGCGCCAACCTGCGGACGCGGCGCTGCGCGCCTCGGGCCTGGAGCCCCTGGCTCTGGGGCCGAAGGAGGGGCTGGCGCTGCTGAACGGCACCCAGTTCTCCACCGCCAACGCCCTGGCCGGCCTGTTCGACGCCGAGCGGCTGTTCCAGGCGGCCCTGGTCACCGGCGCTCTCTCGACGGAGGCCGCCAAGGGTTCGGACACGCCTTTCGACCACCGCATCCACACGCTGCGTCGCCAGCCTGGCCAGATCGAGACCAGCGACGCTCTGCGGGCCTTGATGGCGGGCTCGGCGATCCGCGCCTCGCACCTGAAGGACGACGAGCGCGTCCAGGACCCCTATTGCCTGCGCTGCCAGCCGCAGGTCATGGGCGCGGCTCTGGACGTCCTGCGCCAGGCGGCCACGACGTTGGGCTACGAGGCCAACGGCGTCTCGGACAATCCGCTGATCTTCGCCGAGACCGACGAGGCGCTGTCGGGCGGCAATTTCCACGCCGAGCCGGTGGCCTTCGCGGCCGACATGATCGCCCTCGCGGTCTGCGAGATCGGATCGCTCGCCGAGCGGCGTATCGCCATGCTGGTCGACCCGGCGCTCTCCGGCCTGCCGGCGTTCCTGACGCCCAAGCCCGGCCTGAATTCGGGCTTCATGATCCCGCAGGTGACGGCCGCGGCGCTCGTCTCGGAGAACAAGCAGCGGGCCTACCCGGCCAGCGTCGACTCCATCCCGACCTCCGCCAACCAGGAAGATCACGTCTCGATGGCCGCACACGGCGCGGCGCGGCTGCTGCCGATGGCGCGCAACGCCACGGCGGTCGTGGGCGTCGAACTGCTGGCCGCGGCGCAAGGCTGCGACTTCCACCGTCCCCTGACCTCCAGCCCGGCGCTGGAAGCAGTCCGCACCCTGCTGCGCGGCCAGGTCCCGCACCTCGACGACGATCGCCACTTCCACCCGGACATCGAGGCCGCCAACGCGTTCGTGCGGTCGGGCAAGATCGCCGCGGCCGCGGCGCTGTCGCTCCCGGGTGTGGCATGACCGACTGGCTGCAGATCCACCGGGGGACGGCGCCGCTCGTCGTCAGTTTCCCTCACACCGGGACCGAGATCCCGGCAAAGGTCGCCGCCCAGGTGGTCTCGCCATGGCTGGCGCGCAAGGACGCCGACTGGTGGATCGAACAGCTCTATGACTTCGCACCATCTCTGGGCGCCACGACCGTCCGCACAGCCGTCAGCCGGACCGTCATCGACGTGAACCGCGATCCGTCGGGCGCCTCGCTCTATCCCGGCCAGGCGACGACCGAGCTGTGCCCCACGACCACCTTCGACGGCGAGCCGCTCTATCGGGCGGGCGGGCCCGACGCCGCCGAGATCGAGCGCCGCCGCGTCGAGTATTTCGATCCCTACCATGCCGCCCTGCGCGGCGAGCTGGACCGGCTTCTCGCCCTTCACGGCAAGGTCGTGCTCTACGAGGCCCATTCGATCCGCTCGGTCATCCCGCGGCTGTTCGAGGGCGAGCTGCCGAATTTCAACATCGGCGCCAACGCCGGCCGGAGCTGCGCGCGCGAGCTGACCGCCGCGGTGGAGGCCGCGTGCGACGCCAGCCCGTTCAACCGCGTCACCAATGGCCGGTTCAAGGGCGGCTGGACCACGCGTCACTACGGACAGCCCGGCCAGGGGGTCCACGCCATCCAGATGGAACTCGCCTGCCGCGGCTACATGGACGAACCACCGGGCCCGCCAAGCCCGGACAATTGGCCGACGCCCTACGAAGCCGCCCGCGCCAGCGCCATGCGCGCCGCCCTCATTGACGTCCTCAATGCCTGCCTGGACTTCGCCAAACAATGACCCGCAAAGACCCCACCCGCGTGATCCGCCCGGCGACCGGCGCCGAACGCACCGCTAAGAGCTGGCTGACCGAGGCCCCGCTTCGGATGCTGATGAACAACCTGCATCCCGATGTCGCCGAGCGGCCCGAGGAGCTCGTGGTCTACGGCGGCATCGGCCGCGCCGCGCGCGACTGGGAGAGCTATGACCGGATCGTCGAGACCCTGCGGCGGCTGGAGGACGACGAGACCCTGCTGGTGCAGTCCGGCAAGCCGGTAGGCGTGTTCCGCACCCACACGGACGCCCCGCGGGTGCTGATCGCCAACTCCAACCTGGTGCCGCACTGGGCCGACTGGGAGCACTTCCACGAGCTCGATCGCAAAGGCCTGGCCATGTACGGCCAGATGACGGCGGGATCGTGGATCTACATCGGGACCCAGGGGATCGTTCAGGGGACCTACGAGACCTTCGCCGAGATGGGCCGCCAGCACTATGGCGGCGACCTCTCGGGGCGCTGGTTGCTGACCGCGGGGCTCGGCGGCATGGGCGGGGCCCAGCCCTTGGCCGCCGTCATGGCGGGCGCCTCGTGCCTGGCGATCGAGTGCCAGCCTTCCCGGATCGAGATGCGGATGCGCACCGGCTATCTCGACCGCGCCACGGAGAGCCTGGACGAGGCGTTGGCGATCATCGAGGAGGCGACACGCACGAAGCAGGCGATCTCCGTCGGCCTGCTCGGCAACGCCTGCGAGGTGCTGCCAAAGATGCTCGCCCGCGGCGTGAGGCCCGACCTGCTCACCGACCAGACATCAGCCCACGACCCGGTCAACGGCTACCTGCCCAAGGGCTGGACGCTGGAGCGCTGGTTCGCCATGCGCGAACAGGACCCGAGCCAGGTCGAGGAAGCGGCCCGCGCCTCCATGGCCGAGCATGTCCAGGCGATGCTGGCCTTCCGCGAGGCCGGCGTTCCGACCGTCGATTACGGCAACAACATCCGCCAGGTGGCGAAGGACGCGGGCGTTGCGAACGCCTTCGACTTCCCAGGCTTCGTGCCGGCCTACATCCGTCCGCTGTTCTGCCGCGGGATCGGGCCGTTCCGCTGGGTCGCGCTCTCAGGCGATCCGGAGGACATCTTCAAGACCGACGCCAAGGTGAAGGAGCTGATCCCCGACGATCCGCATCTGCACAACTGGCTCGACATGGCCAGAGAGCGGATCAAGTTCCAGGGCCTGCCGGCGCGGATCTGCTGGGTGGGCCTGGGCGACCGGCACCGGCTCGGCCTCGCGTTCAATGAGATGGTCGCCAAGGGCGAGCTGAAGGCTCCGGTCGTCATCGGACGCGACCATCTGGATTCCGGGTCGGTCGCCTCCCCCAACCGCGAGACCGAGGCCATGCGGGACGGCTCGGACGCCGTCTCCGACTGGCCGCTGCTGAACGCCCTGCTCAACACCGCTTCCGGCGCGACCTGGGTGTCCCTGCACCATGGCGGCGGCGTCGGCATGGGCTACTCCCAGCACGCGGGCATGGTCATCGTCTGCGATGGCACGCAGGCCGCCGCCAAGCGTATCGAGCGGGTGCTGTGGAACGACCCGGCCACCGGCGTGATGCGCCACGCCGACGCCGGATACGAGATCGCCCTCGAGGTGGCTCGCGAAAAGAAGCTGGACCTGCCGGGCATCCTCGGCTGATGCAGGTTCTGCGCGCCGCCGACCGCGCCGCCACGCCCTGGAAGAACGGCGGCGGCGTAACGCGTGAGGTGGCGGCCTGGCCGCCCGGCGCCGGCTTCGAGGACTTCCGCTGGCGGGTGAGCATGGCGCAGGTCCGGGAGGATGGCCCGTTCTCACTCTTTCCGGGCGTCGACCGCATCCTCACCGTGCTCTCGGGCCGCCTCGTGCTGAGCTTTGACGGGCGCGCCGACCTGGAGCTGGGTCCGGACTCGGCTCCGGCCAGCTTTCCGGGTGACGTGGCGATCATGGGGCGCGTCCCGAACGGGCCGGTCAGCGACCTCAACGTCATGACCCGGCGCGCCGTCAGTTCGGCGGCCGTCACAAGGGTCGACGTCCGGCGCAAACGCGTGACCGCGCCGGCTTCCGGAGCCCGGCTGGTGCTGGTCCGCGATCGGGTGCTGGCCAGGGGATCGGTCGACATCGAACTGGAGCCCGATGACGCCGTGCTGTTGGCGCCCACCGACCAGGCGCTCACGCTCTACGCCACCGACGCGACGGTGTACGTGGTCGATCTGACCGACGCCACGGCCTAGTTGAAATGAAAGGCCAGGGTGAATTCGGACTCGTCCGCGGCCAGACTTTCCGGCGGTCGCGGAAACGGCGCGGCCAGGCGGACGGTGCGAAGCGCAAGCCGGTCGAGCTGGCCGGCGCCGCTGGATCGATCAAGCGAGAGCTTGCGCAGCCGGCCGTCGCGATCGACGGAAAAGCGCACCAGCGCTTCGCCCTCGAAATGGATGCCGGCCGGCCGTCGAGCGGCGATCCATGCCCACAGCCGGCCCCCATAGGCTGCGCGATCAGCCTCCGGGGCCGCAGGCGGGTCAGTCGCGCGCTCGGGCGACCTGGAAGGCGGCGCTCCAGCCTCGCTGGCCGGCGACGACGAGAACGCGGCGGGCGTCGCGACGGCGGAGCGCTGAACCTCCATGGCCAGCGACGCCGGCGCGGCCGTCGTGCGAACGTCCCGAGGCGCCGATCGCTCCTCATCACGCGCATGAGGAGCTTCCCTGGCGATCATCCGCGTCCCGGGGGCGATCCCGGGGGACAGCGTGATCATGACGATGGGAGCGCCTGCCCCGCCCTCACGCGCGGAGCGGGCGGTGTTGCTCGCGAGCAGAACGGCTGCAAGCAAGCTTCCGTGCACGAGCAGTGACCCGAGGACCGCAAAGGTCCTCGAGGCATCTGCGCTGGCCAACGGCCGTGCGGGACTGGCCATGCTCAGAACGTCGCAGCCAATCCGATATTGACCGAGCGGCCCCGGCCGGGAACCGGCCTCAAGTCCCCCGTCGCCCTAAGGTCGCCGAGCGACATGCCGCCGAGCGGCAGGTCATGGTCCTTGTCGAGCAGGTTTTGCACATCGAGGTTCAGCCGATAGCGCCCCCATGCATAGCCGGTGCGCAGGTTGATCAGCGCATACCCCGCCGTGCGGGGCTCGTTGCGCCTCGCATCGACCCGGTTCTTGTCGGCCACGAGTTCCAGTTCAGCCGCGCTTTCCCAGCCACCGAGCTGATGCTCCAGGCCGAGCTTCGCGTTGAACGGCATCTGATGATAGAGCGCGCCGCCACCGTCGAGATTGCGCCCGCGAAGCCAGCTCGCCGTCGCGGTCAACCTAGTCGAGCCGGCTGCGGACGAACGCCACAGGGGAACAGCGCCCGAGACATCGACGCCGTAGAACTCAGCTTTGCGGTTGGCGAACTGCAACTGCGCGAAACCCGTCGGGGCGCCGGTCGTGTCCGTGAAATCGGCGAGCTTGACCACGTCGATATAGTCGTGAACGCGCGTGTAATAAGGCGCGATCCGCAGCGCCCAGCCATCGCCGTCGCCTTTGAGGCTCGCCGCGGCGCTCACCGTGTCCGCTCGCTCAGGCTCCAGCGCAACGTCGCCGACATAGCCGTTGCCGTCGCCGAACCAGCCGACCATCCGGCTCGACATTGAACCGCGCCCCCAACTGTAGCGCTCGTAGATGTTGGGAGACCTGCTCTTGCGGGCATAGCCGACCTCGAAGGTCGTGCGCTGGTCGGGCGCATAGCGGAGCAGGGCCATGGCGCTCCAGTTGCTGTCGTGCCGTTGGCGGTCGGCGGCGTTGAACGCCGCGGCGGCCTTGGCGTCGGCCATGTTCATCATGGATGTCGAATAGGGCTGCACCCTGCCCGTATTCATCCAGACCTGATCGTTGCGCACGCCGACCAGCGTCGTGACCTGGGGAGTCCACAGCGCCTCCCACTCGGCGAAGACGCCGAGCCGGTCGCGCTTGGCGCCGTTCACGTTGACGTAGGTGTCAGGCCCCATCATCGCGCTGCCCGCGACCGCCGGCCAATAATCGTTGAGCCATTGATGGTGAAACTCGCCGCCCAGGCGCAGCGTGTCTCGATTGCTCAGCAATATGTCGCCCTTGAGCGTGGAGCCAGCGCTGTGGACCTCGGTGTTCATGGGCATGGCGCGCCCGGCGTCGCCCCCCTTGTCCGCCAGGAAATTCATCTCGTGGTCGGTGTCGCGATAGAAGGCTCGGAGGTCCAGGTCGCCCCAATCGAACAGGCCCTTCCAGTGACCGTTCAGGTGCCAGGACCGGTCGGACGTCATGTCCATGTACTGGTTCGGAAAGCCCTCATAGGGCGCGTAATGGTACCCACCCTTCAGCTCGAACAGGCCCGCATCGGTCTGGGCTGCAAGGCTGATCGCATGATCGGTCTTCTGGTGTTCGGTCGAGCGGACCTCGCCGTCGCCTGACCCGCCCTCATAGTTTCCGGCCTGCGCAAAGGAACCGGAGTAGGCGAAGCTGAGCCGATCATCGGCGGCCGTGAACAGGACCGCGCCGCCGACCCCGCCGCCGTTGCTGCGGTAGTATGTCGAGACCTCGCCGGTCACCAGCCTGCCGCCCGCCTTGGCGAAGCGCGGCGCGGCGGTTTCCACCAGGATGGCCCCGCCGATGCTGTCTCCGCCCATGCTCACGGGCGTCACCCCGGTGATGGCGTTGATCGCGTCGATCGTCTGAGGATCGACGTAGGACAAGGGCGGGTTCATCTGGTTGGGGCAGGAGATGTCAATCGACGCCCCATCGACCAGGATGGTCAGCCGCTGGCTTTCGAGCCCCCGGATCACCGGCAGGCCGGAAAAGCCGCCAGCGCCGAACGTGCTGACGCCGGGCGTCCGGGCGACCAGCGCCGCCGCATCGCTCGTGGTGGATCGCAGCGGCGCAAGCGTGGTGCGCGAAAGAGCCTCTCCGGGCGCATTGGCGAGACTACCGGACGCGACATCGATGGAAGGCAGGGCCAGGGTTTCCTGGGCGAGCGCGCTCGAAGCAGACAGGGCATAAACGACCGCGGCCGAGCGCGCGGCGTTGAGAATAACGGACATGGATGAATCCTGATCCAGGCGCACGGGGAGGCCGCGCGCCGCTAAAATCGAAAGGCGAAGGGGGATCAGGAGAGTTGCGGCGGCCCTATGGGCGGGGGACGCAGGAAGGATCGGGTTACCCGAGGCGCGCGGGGCGTCGCAAGGAATCCCGTGGCGAGGATGAACGCGATCGCGATCGCCAGCAGGACCGGATCGACGGCGGCGAGCGCCGGCGACGACAGGCCCGAGAAGGCGCAGGGCGGCTCGAACGTCTTACGGTCCGCCGGATCGTGGCCATCGGATTGGCCCGCAAGCTCGACCAGCAGCGTCTGCGCCCCCTGGGAGGTGCAGAGCTCGACTAGCATCTGGCCGTCCGACAGGCCGGGCATGAAGCCTGCCGGCACCGTCACCTTCATCAACAACGTCGCGCCGACCAGCCAAACGGCCAGCCAGCGATGTTGCTCAAGAAAGGTGCGGATCGCGCTCACAGCCCCGCTTTCTAGGACCGACGCCTCACGATGTCGCCTAGGTGATTGTCCCGATCCGACCGACACCCCCGCGGTCTTGGCGATGGGCGGCTTGCGTCTACATGGTCCACCATTGTTGACGAACGCTCCAATAACGCATTAGCTGCCCATCGTGGCGGCCAAGCTGGCCCAGACGGAAGAAGACCGGCGCGGCCGGCGGACTACGGGAGGTAAGATGTCGCTGACGGCCGCCCGCGAGGGCCGGATCTCACTGGGAAGCAAGATAAGCTTCGGCCTGGGACCGGACGCGGAGATGATCTCGCTCACCCTGGTCTGGCCATCGTCTACGGGCCCTGCACGATCCTGCCCGGGATCGTCGCGCTGCTGTTCTACAGTCGTTACGGCATCGACCGCGCCGCCTTTAAGCCACCAAGGCCAAGAGCGCTGAGTTGCGGCCCGCGCCGATGACGTGGAGCCCAAACCCGACCTTTCCACCACGCCCGAGATGGGCGAGCTTGAAACCACCTGACACAGAAGAAGCAGACCAGGGAGACCGCCATGACCGACCTTCAGACGGCGTCGCCGCTGAGAGGCGAGTTCCGCAACCCGCGCAACATGTTCAGCGGCGCGGAGGGTTCCATCCACAGCGACGCCACCGCCTCCAGACTGGGCTTCAAAGGCGGCACGGTGCCTGGGTCTATCCACATGGACCAGTTCGTCCCCCAACTGCTCGACATCTATGGCGAGCGCTGGTTCGAGACCGGCGGCCTCTCGCTCTACTTCACCCAGGCCACCGTAGATAACGAAGCCGTCCGGGTGGAGGTGACCCCAGATGCCGAACGTGCGCGGCTGGTCATGTTCAACGAGGCCGATGCGCTCATCTGCGAGGGCACGGCCGGCGGAAACGGCCTCGACGCCGGCTCCGAGCTCGCCCGCCGGATGGACGCCCAGGCTCCTGCGGCCCCGGGAACCCTTCGCATTCTCGGTGACATCGCCGTCGGCGACGAAAACCATGGCCTCTCCGTGCAGGTGGCGGCCGAAGCCCTGGCCCGAAGCCGGGAGACCATCACCGAGGACCTGCCGGCCTATCGCGACCTGGGGATCCTGCCCCCGTCGCACGTGGTGCGCCTGGCCCACATGACCCGCTCGGCGGCCATGGCGAAGCTGAAGCCCGCCGTCGGCCTGTTCGGGGCGCTGGAAGTGCAGCAGTTGGCCGGGCCGCTGAAGGCCGGGATCGACTATATGGCCCGAACCAAGATCCTGAAGCTCACCGAAAGCCCGAAGACCGAGAACGTCTGGTACGAGGTGGTCATCCAGGGCAAGGACGGCGGCCCCGATCTCGGGCGCGTGCTCTACTGCCTGCGCTTCATGAAGGCGTCCTCGCCGCTCTGGGCGAACTGAGGCGCTTCCCCTCTCCGGCTGGGAGAGGGGCCGCCCCTAGGCCGAAGCCGTGGGGTCGGGCAGGCCCAGGATGCGCTTTGCGATGATGTTGTACTGCACCTCCTGCGAGCCGCCGGCGATGCCGCCAGCCTTGCTGTAGAAGAGGTTGTGGCCGTCGGCGAGCTCGGCCTCGGTGAACTCATCCCCCTCCCAGGCGATGCCTCGCCAGCCGGCGAGTTCGGCGATGAGTTCGGCGCCGTCGCGGCGCAGGAAGGAACCCACCTGCTTCAGGATGGAGGTGGTGGCGTTCACCTCCTGCCCCCGCCTCGCCTGAGCCGCCACCCTGGCGTTGGTGAGCTGGAAACAGCGCAGGTCGATGTCGAACTGGCTGATCCGGGTGCGCAGGTCGGGATCAGCGAGCCGGCCCTGCTCGTCCACGCCGACATATTCCTTGGCCATCTCCGGAACGCTGGCCCGGGCCTCGGCGCGCTGCGCCTGGGCCGCGGCGGCCAGGCCCTTCCGCTCGTGCTGCAGCAGGCGCTTGGCGATCGTCCAACCGCCGTTCAGCGGCCCCACCAGGTTCTCCTTGGGAACCACCACGTCGGTGAAGAACACCTCGCAGAAGTGCGAGGCGCCGTTGATCAGCCGGATCGGCCGCGGGTCCACTCCGGGCGTGCGCATGTCGATCAGCACGAAGCTGATGCCCTCGTGCTTCTTGGTCGTGTCCGTCCGCACCAGGCAGAAGCACCAGTCGGCATGGTGCGCGCCGCTGGTCCAGATCTTCTGGCCGTTGACCAGGAAGTGGTCGCCGCGATCCTCGGCCCTGGTCTGCAGGCCGGCCAGGTCAGACCCGGCTCCCGGCTCGGAGAATCCCTGGCACCAGCGCAACTCGCCGCGGGCGATCGGCGGCAGGTGGCGGGCCTTCTGCTCTTCGTTCCCGTATTCCAGCAAGGTTGGGCCGAACATCATCGTGCCCATGCCGCCGATGGGGTTCTGGGCGCCCAGCCGCGACAGTTCCTGGGCCAGCACCTGGGCCTGCGCCGGCTCGAGGCCCGCGCCATAGGGCGCCGGCCAGGTGGGCGTGCCCCAGCCCTTCTCGCCCATGGCGATCCGCCAGCGCTCGGCGTCGGCCTCCACGTCGCCGCCGGCCGTGGCGGCGACCTCCGGCCGCGAGGACAGGGAGGGCGGGAAGTTGGCGGCGAGCCAGGCGCGGGCTTCGGCCCGAAAGGCTTCCAGATCCGGTTCGGTGTCGAACATGCAGGTGCTCCTGACGCGGTCGGGTTGATTTCAGATCTGGCGGGCGCGGCCTTCCCAGAAGGGCGCGCGGACCCGATTGCGCAGGATCTTGCCGGCCTCGCTGCGGGGAAGCGCCTCGACGAACTCCAGTCGCCTGGGCTGCTTGTAGCGAGCGAGCGCGGCCCGCGCGTGGGCCAGGATCTCGTCGGCGAGCTTCTCGGACGGCTCGTGGCCGGCCTTGAGCTGGATCACCGAGACCACCTCCTCGCCCCACTCGTCGTTGGGCGCGCCCACCGTGCAGGCGTCCTCGATCGCCGGGTGCTTGATGAGCTCGTTGTCCACCTCCTGCGGGTAGATGTTCACCCCGCCGGAGATGATGGTCTCGGCGCTGCGCCCGGTGAGGAACAGGTAGTCGTCCTCGTCGAGATAGCCGATGTCGCCCATGGTGAAGAGGCCGCCCTTGCGCGAGCCCTGGGTCTTCCCCGGGTCCTTGAAGTACTCGAAGCCCTCGGCCGGCACCTTCATGTAGATCGCGCCCGGCACGTTGGGCGGACACTCATTGCCCTCCTCGTCCAGGATGATGGCCGCGTCCTTGCTGGGTCGGCGGCCGACGCTGCCGGGCTTCCGCAGCCACTCTTCGGACTTGATGATGAACCCCGCGCCGCCCTCGGAGCCGGCATAGTATTCCGACAGCACCGGCCCGAACCACTCGATCATCGCCCGCTTCACCTCCGGCGGACAGGGCGCGGCGCCGTGCGAGACGGTCTTCATCGAGCTGACGTCGTAGCTGCGCTTCACCGCGTCCGGCAGGGCCAGCAGACGCTGGAACATGATCGCCACGAAGTGGGCGTTGGTGACCTTCTTCTCGGCGATGGTGCGCAGCACCTTCTCGCTGTCCCACTTGTCCATGAAGACCAGCGGCACGCCGTTCAGCAGCGGCCGGCGCACGTCGCCCATCAGCGGCGCGGCGTGATAGGCGGGCCCCAGGCACATGTGCAGGTCATGCTCGCGGTCGTAGTCGTGGCTGTAGGCCGGCCCCGGGTGGCTCGGCTTGTAGACCCCCTTCGGCCGACCGGTGGTGCCCGAGGTGTAGAGCATGGTGTAGCCGCGCAGCGGGTCTGGGATGTCGGTCGCATCCATCTGGCCGAGCGTGGCGTCATAGTCGGCGAAGCCGCCGATCGCCCCGCCGATGGCCACCTTCAGGCGCAGGTCCGGGCAGGACGCGGCGGCCTCCCTCGCCGTCGCCACCGCGGCGTCGGCGAACAGGGCCTTGGCCTCGCAGTCCTTGATTACATAGGCGATCTCCTCGGCGGTCATGTGCCAGTTGATCGGCGTCAGCCTCAGGCCCACCCGCATGGCGCCGCTCATCACCTCGGCGAACTCGGCGCGATTGGTGCAGAGCAGAGCCACCCCCTCGCCCGGCTTCAGCCCCGCCTCTCGGAGCAGCCGTGCGATCCGGTTGGCGTTGGCGTTGAGCTGACCGAAAGTCCGGGTGCGGCCGTCGGGATCGAAGATCGCCACCTTGTCGGGCTGAACCTCGGCCCAGACTGCATGCATCATCCCGAAGCCGATGGCGCGGGTGACCCGTTCGGCCAAGTCCAATTGCTGCTGCGAGCCGTCCATGCGCTTCCCTCCGCCTGACTGCGCCTCGCCGGTCTCTGGTCGCCGTTTTGAGGCCGAAGACGGCAGCATGCGCCCGCCGTCCAATGACACCCAGCTAAAGTTCTATTGGTGTATCCGTCAATAGCTCCAGCACGGCTCCGGCCTTCCTTCTGCGAACGGAACGAACCTGCTAGGAATGCGCATGGCCAAGCCTCAAGCCGGCGCCCGTCTCAGCCGCAGCGCCCGAGAGCGCCAGATCATGGACGGCGCCGCCCAACTGATCGTCGAACAAGGCTCCCTGCCCTTGCCCCTGGAGGCGCTGAGCCAGCGCGTCGGGATCAGCAAGGCCTTGATCTATGCCTACTTTCCGACCCAGCAGGCTCTGGCCAACCGCATCCTGCGGGAGCATCTCGAGGTCATGGCCGCGGCCCTCGAGCCGATCCTGCGCTCGGGCCGGCCAGGACGCATGGCGGCCGATTGCGCCGCGGCCTATTTCGAGCACGTGGCCCGGCACGGACCGCTGCTGCACATCCTGCTCTCCGATCCGTTCCTGGCCAGGGCGATCGAGCCCGACCTCCGGGCGCTCTATGGCCGGCTGATGCGGCGCCTGGCCATGGCCCTGCGCGAGCAGTACGGCGTGGCTCGCAGCGACGCGATCGCCGCCGTCCATATCCTCGCGGCCCTGCCCGAGGAGGCCGGCGCCATGGTGTTTGCTAAGAGGCTCGATCCGGCGTTGGGACTCTCCCTGGCCCTCGAGATGACCGAGGGCGGCCTTCAGCGCTTGCCGCCGCGCCCAGCCGCCTGACCGGCCCGTCGGGTTTCAGGTTCAAGAGCCGTTTCCGAGCGCCGTCCATGATCGCCGAGGAGAGCCGCCCGGCCGTCTCGCGGTCGATGGCCTCGCCGGCCAGGAGCTTGCCGGCCCGGTTGGCCGCTGCCCGCAGGATTTGCCAGCCCGGCGTGGCGATCGCCTCAGGCACGCCGTTTTCCTGACCCATCCGCGTAGCGCTCGCCTGCGCGGCCCAGGCCATCCGGTTGCGGTGCTCCGAAGTCAGGGTGCGGCGCAGTTCGGCGCTGGAAAGCAGGGCCTGGAGCAGGCCCCGGCGCTTGGCCACATAATCGAGGAACCCCACCGTCGCCGCCTGGGCCAGTTCGCTGTAGGTCGGCAGACCCTCCATCTTCGCCTGCTGCATCTCCGACATCAGCGCCTGCTCTCGGCGCGCCATGAAGGCCAGCAGTTCCACGACGCTGGGGAAGTAGCGGTAGGCCAACGCTTCGCTAACGCCGGCGGCGCGGGCCACCGCCTTCATGTTCACCGCATTGGGCCCGTCGCGCAGAACGAGCTCCGCAGCGGCCTCGGCGATGTGTTCGCGCCGGGCGGCCAGGCTGAGCCGGGTCTGCTCGCGCCGGGACGTTGAGCGGCGCGAGGAGATCAAGATCTCCTCCTCGCAATCGGGCGGCGCGGGCGGCAGGGGCGGTCGCGGATCGCGCCGCGACCTGTCCGCCGCGGCCCAATAGCCGCGCCGCGGATGGGGCACCAGCAGCCGGTCGCAGATTTTCGCCAGCGCATTGCCGGTGATGCCGAAATCGGCGGCGAGCTGGGTCATCGGCTTCGTCCAGGCCAGCTCATAGAGCTCCTGGCGCGTCACCCTGTGGGCTGTGTCCAATTCCGCGCTCGCTGGCAGGCGCACGAGAGGCGCGCCCTGCGCCCCTCATAGCACACAAGCCCGGAGGGCGCGCTAGCGGGCGCTCACCAAGGGTCCGCCGGACCGGATATGCGCCACCATCTCCTCGCCCAGGCTCGCAGCCGTCGCCCCAGAACAGCCTCGGCCCGCAGCGCGCCGGCGGCGAAGGCGCGGGCGGGGCCGATTCACATCGTTCTCGTTGGAGACCCCGCCCTGGACGATGCCCTTCAGGCCGGTGAAGCCGGAGCCCAGCAAGATGTCATTCAAGATATCACGTGGTGTTTTGATGCTACAAACAACATCATTGACTCGGGGAGGCTTGATGTGTGATATCACATCACATCTCTCAGTTGATGTCGAAGTCGTTATCATCATGTCCGCTTTAGCAATTCACCTCCGGGAGGCGCGCGTCGCCAAGGCTTGGTCCCAACGTGATCTAAGCGGGCGCGCTGGCATCCCGCAGGCCCACATCTCCCGCATCGAGAGCGGCGCCATCGATCCCAAGGTCTCCACCCTGCAGGATCTGGCGCGGGCGCTGGACCTTGAACTGATGTTGGCGCCTCGCACGGCGCTCAACGCTGTGGAGGCTCTGGTGCGGGAAACGACCAACGAGGACGATCGCCAGCATCTGCGGGACATCGCTACGCGCATGCACGATGCGGCGAACACCCTGCAGGCCATGGCCGGCGGCCTTAACGAGCGAGTGGCCGACGCCGCCGACGATCTTCGGAAGCTGGATCCGTCCGACGTACCGCCATGGGTTCGCAAGAACGTCCTCGCGGCGGCTATCGCGGTGGACGAGGCTTTAGAGGCGCACAGCACGCAACGCCTCGAGCCTGCGACAGCTGAGCTTCAGAAGCTTCTCACCGAAGCCCTCGCGCTCGCGGGCCGCGGCGAGAGGCGCCCTGCCTACTCCCTGGACGACGAGGACTAGCCATGGCCGGTCTTGATGTCTGGCTCGGTGAGCGTCGCGTGGGCGCGCTCACATATCTTGGCGGCGACCAGTCGATTTTCGCCTTCGACGACGCCTACGCCGATGATCCCGATCGCCCGACCCTCAGCCTCGCCTTCAAAAGCGCTTCAGGCGGCCTGCTGCGCGACGTCCGCGCGACACGGGCGCGGGTGCATCCCTACTTCTCGAACCTGCTGCCGGAAGGCCCGCTTCGCGATTACTTGGCTAAGCGCGCCGGTGTGAAGCCCACGCGCGAGCTGCATCTTCTGGCGACGCTTGGCGACGACCTGCCCGGCGCCGTCGTCTTGCGTCCACAGGACGCGCCCTTGCCGAGCGATGCTGAACCGGCACGCTTCTATGGCGGCGGCGAGGCGACGGCGCTTCGGTTCTCTCTCGCTGGTGTTCAGTTGAAGTTCTCGGCGGTCGAGAAGGCGCAAGGCGGCCTCACCATCCCGGCTCAGGGGGTGGGCGGCGATTGGATAGTCAAACTTCCGTCCACACGGTTCGCCGGCGTGTCGGAGAACGAATTCTCAATGATGAGCCTGGCCGCAGCCATCGGCATCGAGGTCCCAGCCGTGCGCCTCCTCAGTCTCGAAGAAATCGCGCGTCTACCGGACGACATTGGTCGACTGCAGGGCTTAGCGTACGCCGTCGAGCGGTTCGACCGCCCAGCCGGTGGCGTACGGGTCCACGTCGAAGACTTCGCTCAGGTTTTTGGGGTCTTTCCGGAGACCAAGTACCAGCGCGCCTCCTACCGCAACATCGGCCAAGTCCTTTGGCGCGAGACCGGGGAGACCGGCTATGCCGAGTTCGTCCGCCGCCTCGTGTTCAGCGCCCTGATCGGCAACGCCGATATGCATCTGAAAAACTGGTCGCTCATCTACCGAGACGGGCGCACCCCATCGCTCGCACCGGCCTATGACTTCGTATCGACCCTCGCCTACCTGCCCGACGACAACGCCGCCCTGAAGGTGGCGCGCAGCAAAGCCTGGACCGACTTTGGCGAGGATGAGCTCGCCGCCTTGGCGGACGGGTCCGGCGCGCCACGACGACTGACCCAAAAGATCGCCCGCGAAACCGTCTCCGCTTTTCGCCAAACCTGGGCTGGGAGACAAGCACACCTGCCGATCAGCGACGACGTTCGCGCCGCCGTGCTCAGCCAGCTTGACCGCGTTCCACTTGCTCGCACCTAGCTAGCGCGCCGGCCAAGCGCCGAACGGACCGGCTGCCGTCGAACGCCCCAGGCGACCATTGCCTCAATTCGGTGACAGGGAGCGGCGGCCTACATCAGCATGGCAATGCCCCTGCCAGGTGGGAGATCCTTAAGGGTTGCCGCCCGACTCTGTTTCACACCGCTTCACAAGACTGAACGACCACATGCCCCCGGGGGCCTGTAGGACTCCAATGGATAGATCCATGGAGGAAGCGATGGGCCGTTCTTCTCAAACTTCCCTCCTGCCAACGTTGGCCGTGGTCGGGCTTACCGGACGCTACCGCGACAAATTCGATCCGCGCACCGGCGGGTTCATGAAGCTGGTCGCCGAGGCCGGGCCGGAAGACCTAAACGCGGCGGTCGACGCGGCACATATCGCCCAGGAGGCGTGGCGGGATATGCGCCCCTCCGAACGAGGCCGCATACTCGTTGAGCTCGGCAGGGTGATCCGCGCAAACGGTGAACGGCTAGGCGAAATTGAGAGCCAAGAAACGGGAAAGCCTGCGGGTCAGATGCCGGCCCTGATCAACCTGACCGCCCAGTTTTTTGAGTTCTATGGCGGCATCGTCAACGTGATGGACGGTCAGATCATCAATGAGGGTCCCGACTACCACGTCTATACGCGGCGCGACCCATTTGGCGTGGTCGGCGTCATCCTCCCCTGGAACGCCCCGATGCATCAGGCGGCGCGCGCGATCGCCCCCGCTCTGGCGGCCGGCAACAGCATCGTAGCCAAGCCCTCGGAACACACGCCGGGATCACTAGTGGAACTGGCCCGCCTGGCAGTGGACGAAGGGGTACTGCCCCCCGGTCTGCTGAACGTCGTCGTCGGCGCCGGCCCCCCGGTCGGCCGCGCGATGGCCGCCCATCCGCTCGTCCAAAAGATCTCCTTCACCGGCAGCGTCCGCGCGGGGCAAGACCTCGGGCGGATCGCCGCGGAACGCATCCTTCCTCTCACGCTGGAACTTGGCGGCAAGTCGGCGAACATCGTATTCGCCGATGCGGACTTCGACGCGGCCGCAGCAGGATCAGTCCGCGCCTTCACATGGAACAGCGGGCAGTGGTGCGCAGCCGGCACGAGGCTCTTGGTGCAGGAGTCCATTCACGACGCCTTCGTCCAGAAGTTGGTCGCCGAGGTTGAGGCGCTGCGCGTAGGTCCCGAGCCAGACGCGACTTCAGGGCCGATGACGACCCTCGCCCAGTACGAGAAGGTTCTCAGCTACTTTGAGATTGCAGACGCTGACGGCCTGACTTGCGCTGTGGGCGGGACGGCGCTGGAAGGCGACCGTTTTGGCGGAGGCTGGTTCATCGCCCCGACGGTCTACACGGGCGTCGATAACGACCACATCCTGGCGCGTGAAGAGATCTTTGGCCCCGTCGTCGTCGTCATCCCCTTCAAGGACGAAGCAGACGCAATCCGGATCGCCAACGACAGCGACTTCGGCCTCTCGGCCGGTGTCTGGAGCCGTGACATCGGCCGAGTCCACCGCGTCGCAGCTCGTCTGGAGGCCGGTCGGATCGTCGTCAATGAATACGGCGGCGGCTTCGTCCAAACGCCTTGCGGAGGTTTCAAGTTCAGCGGCTATGGTCGCGAACAGGGGATCGAAGCACTCGGACACTATACGCAGACTAAGTCCGTCATCGTGCGGCTGTGACCAGGAGCCGTGAACGCGTTGGTCTATTCTGCGGCCTTGTCGCCGCTGTCATCTGGGGCGGCTACATCGCCGTCACCCGCCAGGGAATACAGATCGGTCTGACCGCCGCCGACCTAGCGTTCCTGCGCTATACGACCGCGGGGCTGCTGCTGCTCCCCTGGCTACTTACTCACAAGCCGATGCGGTTGGCCGACGTGGGCTGGCGCCGTGGAGCGGCTCTGGCCCTGCTGGCCGGGCCGCCGTTTGTTCTGGTCGGAGCATCCGGCTTCATCTTCGCGCCGCTCGCCCACAGCGCCGTCATCCAACTCGGCATGGTCACCTTGATGGGCATGGTCCTGTCGGCCCTACTAATCGGTGAGCGCCCCGGCCGCCAACGCATCGTCGGGATGGCCATCATCGTCGCCGGCCTGACGACAACTGCAGGCGCGGGCGCGTTCGGAGCGATGGCAGGCGCCTGGAAAGGCGACCTTCTCTTCGCCGCCGCCGGAACCATGTGGGCAGTCTTCACCGTGTTGCAGCGCCGGTGGAATATTCAGGCCCTGCCGGCGACTGCCGCTGTCTCCGTCTTGTCGGCGCTGGCGTATACGCCGATCTACTTCGCGTGGAGGGGCGCCGCCCCGCTCCTAGCGCTCGATCCCTGGGTGCTACTGCAGCAGGCCGTAATGCTGGGCGCGCTCTCCGGCGTTATCGCCCTTTTCGCCTTCTCGCGGGCCGTGGAGAACCTGGGGCCAGGGCGCGCGTCACTGTTTCCGGCCATGGCCCCAGCTGTCGCAATCCTGATCGGCGTACCAGTCGCCGGCGAGTGGCCGACGATGCATCAGATTCTCGGCTTGGCCTTGTTGTCAGCCGGTCTCGTCATCGCCCTTCGCGACCCCGCCAACGCCCGTCCTTCAGCATCACCGTCACGGTCGTCGAAAGTCCCGGCCGCAGCCGCGACAGATCAGACTGGCCCAGATCCAGCCGGATCCGCACAGGAACCCTCTGGACGATCTTGGTGAAGTTGCCAGCGCCCGGCTCGAAAGGAAGCAGCGAGAATTGCGATCCGGAGCCGGGCGCAAAGCTGACTACCTTCCCGGTCAAGGCCGGCCCATTCGATGCGTCCACCTTGATCTTGGCGGATTGCCCGACCAGCATCCGGGCCACCTGCGTCTCCTTGAAATTCGCCGTGACATAGACCGCTCCGAGCGGAACCACCCGCATCATTTGGGCGCCCGGCTGCACATACTCCCCGGGTTCGACCTTGCGGTCGCCGACAACGCCGTCGACTGGCGCGCGGATCAATGCGTGGGCCTGGTCTTGGAGCGCCAGCTCCAGCGCCGCCTAGGCGGCGGCTTCAGCCGCACCGGCCTTGGCGAGGTTGGCCTCTAGGTCGCGCGCTTGGCCCGGATCACGCCGGACTGGTCACGGTTCACATCGAATTCGGCGTTCAGGAAGGGGTGTTCTAGGGCCGCTTACCGAGCCGGCGCACTCGCTCAGGAAACTCGGCTGACCGCGCTGCGTCGGCATCGGCGCGGGCGAGGGCGACAGCGCCGACCATTGCAGCGACCATCATGGCGGCTTCGTCCGCGTCAGCTGCGGCCATCGTCTCGAGCATCCGATCTATCGGCCGATGCGCACCTTGCGCGTAGTGTTCGCGCGCGGAATCTCCTTGTCGGCGCGCAAGGCCCCGAATGGGGTGCTCGCCATTGGTTGATGGACGCGTGGGACCTGTCCCGCGCCTACTCGCCCCCTGGCATGTCGAGCTGGAGCTCCAGCATGTCGCGAGCGCAGCGGCTCTCCGAGACGAACATCGACATGGCGGCGAACATCAGCACCAGTCCCGCACCGCCGCAGCTGACGACGAGCCAGACAGACACCTCCGGATGCCCTTCGGTCGCCAGCACAGCGCCCGTCAGCCCCAGGAGGCTTGCGAGCGCAAAGACCGCCACGGCCGTGTAAAGCAGGTTCAGACCCCGCAGGAGCAGGCGAATACGCTTCTCAGCCGCCGCCGAGGCCGCCTGCGGGTTGGAATAAAGTTGCTCGAGTGCGCCATCGCCGACGGCGATCGAAGCGCGGAATTCACGCCACTGAGGGATCGCCAGTCCGTAACGCATAGTCGCGCTGTTCTGAAGGATCGCACAGGCGTTGGTCAAAATGGCCGGCCCCACGATGAACGTGAGCGCCACGAAGGGATTGCTGACCTCTGCCGCCATGGCGCCGGCCTCCTCATTGCTGGAGAAGTCTCATGTTCGGGCGACCGGACCGGCGGCGGCTGGAGACTCGGGTCGCCGGTCCGGGCCTGCGGAGGCGAAGGCGACTAAGGGGATCGCCCTCGCTCCCGACCTCATCAGATCTGGTTTTCCCAGGCGGCCAGTTGATGGTCCTTCAGCATGTCCTCGATCTTCTTCGGGACCACGTTGCGGAACTTGCCAGTGTCGGCCGGGACGATTTCGATCATCCGGTCGATCATCTCCTGCGGGTCCATCTTTCCTTCGGGCGTAGCGAAGAAATCGTCGAAGCCCTTCCGCAGGTCGGCGCGCTTGGTGAAGTTCTTGCTGTCGTCGAGCCAGCGGAACGGATTGTCGGCCATGGTCTCGTTGTAGCCGGTGTAGTAGGCGCCCGGATTGATGGTCTGCACCTTGATCCCGTAGGAGGCCAGTTCCTGCTGCATCGCCTCGGCGAAGGCTTCCAGGGCGTGCTTGGTCGAGACGTAGGTCCCCCAGTTGGCCGGAGTGAAGAGGCCGCCCATCGAGGAGGTGAACACCACCTTCTTGCCCTGGGCCTTGCCTTCGCGGACCCAGCGCTGAACCACGCCCTGGGTCAGCACCAGCGGCAGGAAGACGTTCACTTCGTAGTTCTTCCGGACCAGATCGACGGGGATTTCCCAGACGGGCCCGGCCTCGCCCATGCCGGCGTTGTTCCAGAGGATGTCGAAGTCGAGGCCGATGGCCTGCTGGATGTCGTACTGGTCGGTCAGGTCCAGCCGGTAGACCTTGATC
This sequence comes from Phenylobacterium koreense, assembly GCF_040545335.1. NCBI lineage: Bacteria > Pseudomonadati > Pseudomonadota > Alphaproteobacteria > Caulobacterales > Caulobacteraceae > Phenylobacterium > Phenylobacterium koreense. The sequence goes on along the minus strand of NZ_JBEPLU010000004.1, from coordinate 16,851 downwards.
CGATCGCTCAGGCCCAGAGCCTCCACCTCCTCGCGGAGCGGAGTGACCTGCGAGGCCACGTGAACCGTGGCGATGATGTCGTGGCCGTTCCTGGCCATGCCGATCGCAGCGCCCTTGCCAAAGCCAGAACCGGCTCCAGTGATGAGAATCTTCTTGCCCATGACGGGTCCCTTGCTTGTTTGAGATCAGTGGGTCAGGCGACGGTGGCCTGGTAGGCGGCGTAGCCGGCCCGGGCGACTTCCATGTCCTGAGCGACGGACCCACCCGAGACGCCTAGGGCGCCCAGGATCGAACCGTCTCTGTCCTTCAGTGGAATGCCGCCGCCGAACGGAGCGAGGCCGCCGTTCGTATTCTCAAGGCCGGGGGCAGGGGCGCCGGGCTTGCAGTATTCCCACACCGCCTCGCTCTCGGCTCCAAACAGAACCGCGGTCTTTGCTTTGCGCAGCGCGATGTCGATGGAGCCGAGAACGGCGCCGTCCATGCGGTGGAACGCCTTCAGGTGTCCCCCCGCGTCCAGCACCGCGACGATCACCGGCAGGCCGACCTCGCGCGCCTTGACCTCTGCGCCGTCAATGATCGCCTGAGCGATATATGAATTGATCTGCATTTGACGCTCCCTGCCTCTTGGCTACGGAGCGATCTTCACCTGTCCGCCGAGACGCCGCTCGTGCAGCGACGTGAAGGGGCGTGGAGTGACATGCCTCGGCGGTCGTCTGCCGCTGCGCCTGCTAACGGCGGGCGACGATCTCCCACTCTTGCGGACCGATCTGCACGAGCCGGACCGCATGGAGCTCAGAGATCGAGCGTCCGAAGCGCGGAAGATCGGTCGCCTTGAAACGGCCGCTGATGCGTATCGAGGCCACCGCAGGATCGCGCACGACAAGGCGACCCGCGCCCTGCCGGTTCAATTCGGCCGCAGCGTTGGCCAGCGTCACGTTGTTGAACACCACGTAGCGCTCGCGCCACGCTCCTTCGACGGCCAAGTTCGCCGCAGCCACCACGGGCGTCTTCCCCTCCGACGCGATCAGCTGTTGCCCAGGATTCAGCACGATCGGCGTCACGCCACTTCCCGCAGAACTGACAGAGACCCGGCCTTCTTCCAGGACCACCTGCACCTCACCGGGACGCAGTTGCACGTCAAAGCGGGTGCCCAACGCGACGATCGCCTGCTCGCCGGCGAGCACCACGAATGGACGCTGCGCATCATGCGCCACCGCAAAGAACGCCCGTCCGCGCGAAAGCCGAATTTCCCGCCGCGCGCTACTCATCGCCACGCTCGCTGAGCTTCTGCCCGCAAGTGTCATTTGAGTTCCGTCGGCGAGCTGGAAGGTCTGTGGCGCATCTTCAATATTGGCGAACGTCTGCTCAGGCTGGCGAACAGCAATGGCTGGAGCCACTTGGCGATCGCTTGGCAGCCACTGGGTGACGCCGACGGCGGCCACGACGGCCAACATGATCACCGCGGCCGTCGCGGCCGCCTGCAGCGCCCATTTCGGCTTCTCCGGGCGCGCAGAGCGCGCGTCCGCTCGCAACGCTGCCATAACTTCGTCGTCTACGACGCCGTCGAAATCCGACCAGGCGGCTTGGGCGTCCTCCCAAGCGGCAGCATGACTGGAATCAAGAGCCAGCCAGGCGGCGAGCACACCGGCGTCAATGTCAGCTGCGCCATCCGAGCGTCGATAGACCAGCAGCGCCGCCGCTTCGTCGGGAGACATCGCCGCCAAGCGGTCGAGGGTGAGCACCTCCCGCATCACTTCCGTCCCTTCCGGACAACACTCAGATGCTGCACGGCGCGCACCATATGCTTCTCGACAGCGCTGACCGAAATGCCCAGCTGCTCGGCCACTTCGCGCGAAGTCCGCCCTTCAAGGCGCCGCAGGATGAATATTCTCCGGGTCCTAAGCGGCAGAGCCAGCAAGGCTTCGATCGCGCCGCGAAGATCTTCCTTTGCAGCCAAGATGCGATGAGGATCTACATCCTCGTCGCCATGGCTGTCGGGATTGAACTCCACATGGGCCTCGGCCCTGCGGGCAAAGCGGCGACGCGCACGGTCGGCCAGAACATTGGCGGCGATCGCGAACACGTACCCGCCAAGATGGCCGACCGGCTCTTCACTGTCGCGAGCTACAATCCGAGCAAATACTTCCTGGACGAGGTCGTCCGCCTCGTGCGGGTCCGGCACTCGGTTTCTGAAATAGCGGGTAAGGCCGTCTCGCAGCGGCCCAGCCTGAACAGCTAAAGGTCTATCGCTCACGCCGAGACTCGCAACGCGAGGCCGGGCGTCGGCCGCTCCCCAGGCGCATGTACCGACCAGTTCCATCGATGTGAGGTCGCAACAGCCGCCGACTCCCGCATTATTTTCTTTGTTCCCTGATCGTCGAACCTCAACTCAAGAGCAAGCTCTCGACAAATCACCCTCTGCGTCACTACTCGATCACCTTGATTTTCGACAACAAGACGCCGGAGCCAATTGCCTTGCACGCCCTCGTTTGTGCCGGATGAATGGGACAATCCGCCCAAAGTCGCGCCAGACGGCTCCCCAAACAAAAAAAACAACGTTGTCTCAATTTGAAAATGATGCACGGCTGACGGCAAGAGGGGGGTGGCGTGACAGGTCGTGCAGTTGGTGTAGGTCTCGGGTTGTTTGTGCTCGCTGCGGCAGGCCCTGCGGCGGCGCAATCGGCCATGGTGCTCAATATTCGTGGCGGCTCGCTCACGGAAGCGTTGCTTCAGCTCTCGCAACAGGCCGGAATCGAGTTGCTCTTCGACCGCGAAGTAACGGCTGGCAAACAAACGCCAGGCGTTCGCGGAGCCATGCCGCCTCAGGCCGCTCTAAAGCGCCTCCTTCAGGACAGCGGCCTTATCGTGAGACGCTCGTCGACCGGCCTGTTCGTTGTCGAACGTCCGTCCGCGCCGACGCTGGCGCGCCAGGATGTCACTGTGCCCGAGGTGTTGGTGATCGGTCGCCGAAGCCAGAACGCCGACATCCGCCGCCTTGAGACCGACATCCAACCCTATCGCGTGGCCACTGGGTCCGAAATTCAACATGCCGGCCGCGACAATCTCGATCAGTACTTCGCCAGCCGCGTTCCGTCGAACACGACGACCGTAAGCCCCAGTCTTGACTTCAACGGGGCGACCAATTCGCAGATCGATCTGCGAGGGCTCGGCCCCGAGGCGACCCTGGTCCTCATTGATGGCCGGCGCATGCCCGGCATCCCTGCGCAGGTCCAGGGCTTCCTGCAGCCTGACCTGAACGCCTTGCCCCTGCACGCCATCGATCGCGTGGAGGTGCTTACAGGCGCCGCGGGCGGAATCTATGGCTACGGAGCTCAGGGCGGCGTGGTCAACATCGTCCTGGCGCGTGGGCTAACGGGCGTCGAGCTGCATGCTGCGGGCGGCGTGACATCACGCGGCGACGCGCGACAGATCACGCTTGAAGGGCGCATCGGCGCATCGCTCAATGATGGGCGTACCGACCTCATGCTGTTCGCGGCGGGCTCGCAGGCAGAGCCCCTCCTAAACGGCGAGCGCGACTTCGTTGCTCGCGACGCCAAGCTCAACTCCGATCTGGCTCCACAACAATCGAACAAGACGGGCGGCGGGGCGGTGTTCGTCACGAGCCTGAACTCCGGCCCGCTTGTACTCAAGCCGGCATACGGCGGCGAGACGCTTAGTTCCACCTTCAGCTATCTGCCCCCCGGTCTGTCGGGAAACTCCTCGGAGATCGCCCAAGCGATCGCTCTGAACGCCGGCAGAATCAGCTCTGAGCTCTCCGAGGGAGCTGCTGCTAGCCAACTCAGCTCGACGCCGCGAACAGCGGCTATCCTCGCCAATGTTCGTCATCGCTTCGACGGCGACGTAGAGGCCTATGCCGACGCGGTCATGCTCTGGAATCGTGGGCGCTATCGCTGGCGGCAGGTCGACGGTTTCGGCAACCTTCCCGCCACCTCCCCGCTCAACCCCTTCACGCAGGCCATTCAGGTCACCTACCCAATCGAAGCCGCCGAAGGCGAACGGACGACCGAGATCGATAGCGCTCGCTACGCCGTTGGCGTCGTTGCTCCACTGCCTCGGGGATGGCGCGCAACAGCGGAAGCCGCTATCGGTTCAGCGCGGTACGCATACGCTGAACGCAAGCCGTTCTACGGAAGGCCCTTCGTCGCAAATGCGCCCCCCGTCAGTCCATTTGGCGACTGGGAAGCGTTTCAAGCCGCACTGATCCCGGGCATTGGAACCACGCTGCGCGCTCTGACGCTGGAGACCGAGCTGCGGAACCTTTCCTTGCGCCTGGCCGGGCCGGTGTTTCAGACACCGCATGGGCCCGCGACACTATCCCTGCTGGCGGAAGAGAACACAGAGAGCGTGCCCGCCTACGACGTCGTAACCGGGTCGGGCGCAACCTCCACCGTTTCCACGATCGCCGCCCGCCGAACAGTGACGACGTCCCTATATGGTGAATTCAGAGCGCCGGTTTTCGGACCGCAAGCCACGCCCTTGCTCCGGAACTTGGAGGTCCAGTTGGCGGTGCGCGGAGACAGCCAGGCCGACGAGTTTGCCCGCAACCCCTACGCGCCCGACAGCGAGCGGCTCGACCATCGTTACACTGACGCCTCCTTCACTCTCGGGGCCAAGGTCACGCCGGCGCAGTGGCTGGCCCTACGGGCAAGCTACGCCACCAGCGCAGCACCGCCGTTGATGGGCGAGTTGCTCCAAGCGAAATCGCAGACGCGAACTTCAGATCCCCAACGCGGCGGCCCGGCCGAGACATTCTCACTGACCTCCGGAGGGTCGCTCGATCTGCAATCGGTCAAGGTCGATACAGCATCGTTCGGCGTGATCTTGACGCCACTCGGCGAAGAGGGTCCCCGCCTGACCGTCGACTATTCCGGTATTCGCAAGACGCGCGGAATCTTCGCGCCGGACATGGCGACTATCCTCCAATTCGAGCACCTTTGGCCGCAACGCGTCACCCGCGGCCCGCTGACGGACGCCGACCGTGCGCGAGGTTACACCGCCGGCCCAATCGTTGCGCTGGATGCGAGGCGAGACAACTCCGCCCGCGCCGAGTTTGACATGATCGACGCGAGCCTGGATTGGCGGGCGGCGCTGCTAGACGGCAGGCTGCGCGTCTATGGCGAGGGCGCCTACTATCTCCGCCAGCGCAGCATCACGCCCATTGGGTCGAGCGTGAACAAGGTCAATTATCTTACAAGCCCGCTGGCGCAACGGGCGAACCTCGGCGCCGACTGGAGCATCGGGCAAGTCACCGTCGGCGCGAACATGCAATACTTCGGCAGCTATCGCATTATCCCGCCGGCGGAGGACCAGGATCCCACCCTCATCGCCGCCGCAAAAGCGATCCAAGGCTCAATGAGGGTGCCCGCTCAAACCTATGTCGATCTCAATGTCAGCTGGCGCGGTGAGCTGCCGCTGGCCAGCGCGGCTCGAGAAATCAAGGTTGATCTTGGAGTGATCAATGTGTTTGACCGCGCGCCCCCTCGCGAGAGTAGTCTCGCTGTCTTCCAGACCCTTGGGCTGGCGACGTCCGGCTACAGCCGCTACGGCGACCCGAGACGACGTCGATTCCTGCTGACCGTATCAGCGATTTTTTAGAGAACCCGGCCGACGTCCCCGCACCGTCATAGCCATTGAATGTCAGCGCCGTGGTCGAAGCGTTCGCCAACCACATTGCGATCGCTTCTGGGCTCCGCCGCCGGAAATACCAAATCGACGGAACCCCCCCAGCTTCCCGCAGACCAACAGATGCTGCCGCCGAGCTCTCGCGCAAGTCGGCGGATGATGCGGCGGCCGTTGCCCGGCGCAAACAGCTCCAACCCAGCCCCCTCGCCACTCACTCGGCACAAGATCTGTCCGTCCGCATGGCGTAAGCAGATGTGAAGGTCGCCCGCCCGCTCGGTGAAGCCGTGTCGAAGCAAATTGCAGATTAACTCCGATATGACCAGACCGACACGCCAACAGCGGCTCGCCGACAGATCCACGGCATCTGCCGACAGCGACAGCTTGACCCCACGCGGACGAAGGCGCGCCACGGACAAGGCCAGGCAAACGCCTTCCAGATAATCGGCAAGATCTCGTTGTCCTGACGGCGGCGCGCGCAAGGCATGGTGAGCCGCAGCATAGTCGTGCAGCGTGTCGGCGGCCCGCACGAGGGCGCGGCGTCCCACGACGTCGTGCGTATCCTGAGCGGCGGCGGTCAGGGACGCGATCAATTGCGCGTACTCGTTGATCACCCGGTGGCAGATTTCCTCAACGAGCAGGAACGCATCGCCGGGCCCTGTATCGACAGCACGCCCTGAAACTGACAAGGGACAATCCTCTCTAGGCATATCGAGTTGACATCGGGCGATCTGAGGACGGGCCTTCATTGATATCCGGCCAAGACCGCACTGCGCTCGCCCCGCAAGGTGGAGCGCTATCTGGGGAGCGCCCGCGCGCTGTTCAGTGGCTGACGCGCAGCCGCTCCTAGGCGCAGCTCGCGCTCGACTCCGAGTTCACGCCTCATCTGACAGAGCTCGTCGAGCACGGAGCGAAGCAGAGACCGCAGGCCCTCAGCCTCGGCGAACTCTCGCATCTGCTCAGGCCGCGTCACCCGAGGCGTCGGCCACTCCCGATGCTCGCCCTGAGGCGCGACTTCGGCGGCTAGCAGGTAGCCGCGCCCGGGCACAGTCTTGAGCAGATCGCGATGCACGCCCAAAGCCTTGCGGACTTGCGATACCTGAGAGCGGAGATTGCTCTCATCGACAATCGTCGTCGGCCAGACCTGACGCATGATGGTCTCGCGCTCGACGACGGCCCCCTGCGATCTCAGCAGTATGTGCAAGAGGTCGAAGGCGCGGCTGCCGATCTCCACCGGCCTGCCCTCGCAAAGTAAAATTCGAGCTGCCGGCATGAGGCGGAACGTGCGGAAGCAGAGCGCAGTGTCCGCGAATGCGATGACGCTTCCAGGCTGATAGATCGGGCCGCTGTGAACGTCAGACCTGTTCGCAGCATTCACCGCCGTGGCGTTCATGTTCAGTCCCCTCAGAGGTCTGCCCATGAGGTCGCGCGCCAACTGGAAACCCGCACCGATCCGTTCGAAAATTTTTCAGCCGGTCAGCGCCCATCCTCCTTGGCGCGTCGCTTCGCGGCGCGCCGGGCGTCGACCCGCATAGCGATCAAAATCTCATCATCGTCGCCGTCATCAAAATCATTCCAGGCGGCGTTGACGTCAGCCCACGCTACCCGGTTCGCTGCATCGATCGCCAACCAACGCTTCAGCACGTTTGATCCGGCCACAGCTTCAGTCTGCCTATCGCGAAGGAGGGCAGCGGCCTGGTCAGGTTGCATCCTCAAGAGGCGATTGAGGCTTACGCCGTCGCGCACTAGGCCCAAATCTCGCATGCGCGGCTCCGTTTTTGGAGCAAATCTGACGTGGCGTTTTCGCCGTTGATAGAGCCGAGTCACGCAACCCCATGTTGCTGACTACGCGACACGATGGCTGTCAGCATGCTGATAGCTTCACAACGATTCACACCGCTCCGCAGTGCTGAACTCGATCATGCGCCGGGGCCGCGCTAGAGTTTCGTGGCCTTGTCACCGAGGTTCCCATGACAGTCAGGCGTCCGGCATGAGGCTGGAGGACGTGCAGACCTTCGTCGCTGTTGCAGAGGCCCAGGGGATCACCGGCGCGGCGCGGCGACTCGGCATTTCGAAATCGGTCGTTAGCCGACGCCTGCTGCGCCTGGAAGAGGCGCTGAAGGTTCGCCTCGTGACCCGTACCAGCCGGGGGGCATTGATCACTGACGCTGGAGAAACATTCCGCGAGCACGCCATTCGTATCGCCAACGAGTGCGACGCGGCGCAGGAGGCGCTTTCCACCCACGGGGAGCTCAAAGGGCGACTTCGGATCGCCGCTCCCAACTCCTCCGGGTCGTTGGAACTTGCGGTCGCCATCGCAGAGTTCGCGATCACACACCCTGCGCTTCACGTTCACACCTCCTACAGCGACCGCATCGTCGACCTTGTCGGTGAGGGCTATGACGTTGCCCTTCGCGTCGGATTCCTGGCTGATTCAGCGCTGATCGCACAGCGCCTGAGCGCGATTGACGGCCGGATGGTCGCCAGCCCGTCTTACCTGGCGATGAGAGGCGAACCTGCCAGCCCCGATGACCTGATGAACCACGACATGATCTCGCAGGGAACCGAGACCTGGCCGCTGCAACACGGTGACCGGGTGATCGTCGCGCGCCCCCGAGCAAGGTTCACGGCCGACAGCGGACAAGCTCTGGTGGACGCGGCGATCGCGGGTCTGGGAGTGGTGATGCTGCCGGACTTCCTGGCCGACGAGCATATCGCGACCGGCCGGCTGCGGCGCGTAATGTCAAATTTCCCCATGCCACAGGCGGCTCTATTCGTTGTCCGCCCACCTGGACGCCGTGCCCCGCGCAAAGTGTCCGCGCTCATTGAGTTTCTTCGCCAGCGCCTACCTTGAAGCGTTAGTGCGAGCGCTCGGCGTCCACGGGACCCCGGCCTTCCTAGTCAACGATCAGATGATCGCCGGCGCGGACACCGCCGCACTGGAGCGGGCGATCGCCGCTGCTCGGTCGGGCGCGCCGTCGCGACTTGGGCCCATGGCCGCTGGGCGATGATGACGGCCACGCTCGCGCAGCCATCACACCTTACGGGCGAGTGGTGATCTCTGATCCGCCCAGCTGTATAGCTTCCCTCTGAGCGAATCTCGTGCATCCGCGTGGGCTGCGACGCCGACGGCATTGAGGGATCTGAAGTTTTGACAGAACAACTCCGCAGATGGGGGGCGAGGGCCATTCAGGCTGCGACTCTCTGCGCTGGCGCTGGCGTCTTCTTGTTCTACGTCAATCGCTTGTTTCCAGAACTTCCGCTCTATGCTGGGGACGAAGGCGCTTATCTCATCCGCGCTCTCTACGGCGATCGGTTGCTGAGCCATCCGGACGCTTATCGGCAACTGCAGTCGGTCGACAATGCCGTCTACTTCTTCCTGATGCGGCTAGTCGATGCCCTGTCCCTCAATGTCCTGTCCTGGTTGAGACTGATCGGCGCGGCCAGTTATTTCGGCGGTTTAGGGCTGCTCTACACCCTTGCGGTCAAGGCGTGCGGCCGAACGACCGCGCTCGGCTTTCTGCTCATCGCCGCCCTCTTCCCGTTCTATCGGTTCGTCTTCACCGCGATGCCCGAAGGCCTGTTCATTGGCTTGCTCTGTCTCATCGCCTGGGTGCTGCACCAAACCTACCTGTCGCGGCCGCGCCTGAACGCGATCATCGCCGGCGCGCTGATCGCCATCCTGGTCCTGCTCAAACCGCACGGCCTGGTGGCGGCGATCTCCTTCGTCGTTGTGAGCTTCATCGACACCTGGCTGAGAAAGGGGACTTGGGCATCGCTGGGCGGACGTTTGATCCTGTTCGCCGCAGCCTTCATGGCCACCGGAACGGCCATCGGCCTTTTGGCCGATCGCTCCTTGCCGGCGGCGCTGTTGTTCTTCCAGGGTTCATACTACGGCCAGCAACTCAGCCACGCGCCCGGTCCAGACAGCCTGTTCGTCGCCCTTCTGGCTGCAGGTTCGATGGTCGCCTGGTGTGCGGTCTTGATGGCCGTGCCGGTGCTGGCGGGGCTGCGCAAGCCTGTCCTGCGGCTACTGGGCCGTACTGAGGAGCAGCTTGACCAAGGTGACGTCGTCTTCCTCTTTGTGCTGCTCTGCGCGGCCGGCGCCATAGCGATGGTGACGATCTTCGCCTTCAAGGTCTCGTTCATGGTCATCGAGACTCGGCGAATTTGGGGACGGTACTTCGAGTTCTATACGCCCTTGCTCTGGCTTCTGGCGGCGGGGCCGCTTAGCCGCTGGGAGGCGGTTTCCAGATGGCGCGATCGCCTGCCGGCGGCCGTTCTAATCCTTCTTGGGGCCTGCGGGTTGCTGCTGGTCTTCGCCCTGGGCGTACAACTCTTCCCGTGGGACGGAACGGCCATCGAGGCGTTCACGACCCCTGAGGCCGTGCGCTTTCCTTTCGGGTATCTCGGCGGCTCAAGGCTGCTGGCTTTCGTAGCCACGGTGGCGATCGCCGCCGCCACGCTTTTCGGTGTGCGCCTTCGAGTCGCCTGGCCGGCTTACTTCGTGATCCTCGGCTTGCTGTCGACCCGCAGCGACGATGCATGGGTCGGCGAGCTGGCGCGGCGCAATAGGGCCGTGGAACATGAGCTCCATATCGCCCGCAACTTGACGGCCGGCTCAAAGACCCTGGTCATCGCCAGCGACATGAACGATGGGCACATTGCCTTCCTTCGTCTCGACGGTCGCACAAGCGTGGTCGTCGATCCGGGCGCGCCGCCGCCAGAGCTTACGCGCGGCTATCGCCATCTCGTCGTGCTCCGAGACCGACCTGTCGGAGAGCAATGGTCGTGGTCGTTCAGGGGCGAGGCTTTGAGCATCTATGATCGCAAGATGGAGAAGACAGCACCATGAGGAGGCTGCTCAGCGCCGGTCTCGCGCTGTTGATGCTCAGCGCATGCGACAAGCCCAATGCGCCGGAAGTACAGACGACCTGGTCTAAGGTCGAATGGGACGACGCTGTCAGGACCTTCCGCTTCGACGGCGAACAGGCGGAGGTCATCAGAATCTGGGATTTGGCGCGCGATCCTTCCGGCGTGGAGGTACTGAATGCGCTTGGCGGTATCCGCCCTGGCGATGGCTTGGCAATCTATGGCACGATGCCTGACCCCGGCCTGCGCACGGATGGCGCCGTCGGCGTAAGAGGCGCCGAAGGCGGCCTGTTGGTCGTGCGCTTAACGCGCCTTAAGGATGCCGGGCCCTGGGATGGCTCGATGTTTTACTCCACCGCCAAGCACGGGGAGTCCGCAAGGTTCACGAACCGGCCGCTGCGAACTGAACCTCCTCGGCTGGGGAGGACTACGATCCTTGTCTACGACATGAGCGCCGCACCGGTAGGCGCGCGCGACTGGCGCAAGTCGGTCATCAAGCGCCTGCGTGTCGATCTGGACGCCAACGGCGGCGGCGAGGTAGTCGTCCACCAGATCGCGCTCGTCCGGGAGCCGGGCTGATGGAACTGAAGCGACCGGCTGCGTCGCCGATGACGGCCAGTGCAACCCATCCGGTCGTGCTCGCCGGCCTGGCTGGCCAGGACGACGCGGGCCTGCAAAGGGCGCTGGCCGGCGCACGGGTCTGGATCGTCATCCCATGCTATAAGGCCCGGGCCCATATCCTACGAGTCATCGCCAAGATTCCGCGTTGGGTCGAAGGCGTGGTCTGCGTCGACGACGCGTGTCCGCAGAACACGGCGGGCCTGCTAGAGATGCAAAAGGACCTAGACCCACGTGTGGCGGTGCTGCGTTTGACCGAAAACCAAGGCGTCGGCGGGGCCGTCCTGGCTGGATACGCCGAGGCCGAGCGGCGAGGCGGACGGATTCTCGTTAAGGTCGATAGCGACGACCAGATGGACCTAGGCTACCTGTCCCATCTCGTCACCCCGATCCTCCTGGGCGAGGCCGACTACACCAAAGGCAATCGCTTCACATCTGTCGGCCACCTCGGACCGATGCCGAGAATCCGCATCTTCGGAAACGCAATGCTCTCCTTTGCCGCCAAACTCTCGACAGGGTACTGGGGGATTTTCGACCCGACCAACGGCTTCACCGCCATCGAGGCCAGTGTCGCGCGCCAGATACGCGACAAGAAGGTTGCGCGTCGCTTCTTCTTTGAAACCGACATTCTCTACCACCTGGGAACCTTACGTGCAGTCGCACGCGACGTGCCGATCCCAGCCCGCTATGGCGATGAGATCTCCAACCTCCGCATCCGCGACGTGGTGGGGCCGTTTGCATTCAAGCATGGGCGCAACTTCCTGGTGCGCATCGCGGGCCAGTACTTCTTCCGCGACTTCAATGTCGCGACGGTGGAGATGGTGCTCGGCGCGCTGCTGCTCGCCTTCGGCTCTGTCTACGGGTTACATTGGATCGCGCTCCGCGACCCCGGCGATGTGGCTCCCGCTGGCGTAGTGATGGCCGCCGCCTTACCGGTGATCATCGGGGTGCAATTGCTGCTGCAAGCGCTCAACTTCGACGTCATGAACACCCCGACCCGCGCCATCCATCCCTATCTGCGCGCGCTGGAACGAATGGGGAGCGACTGACCGATGCATTGGAGGGACGCCGTTCTTTGCTCGGTCTTCGCCGTCGCCCTGCCGCTTGGCCAGGTGATGTTCAAGTATGCCTCCATCTACAATACTCGGCTCGATGGGCCCTTCCTGTTAAGGGTGCTTCAGAACTGGCCGCTTCTTGGCGCCTTCGCCTGGTACGGAGTGACAGCGCTTTTCTGGTTTTACGTGCTGACCCGCGTCCCGCTCTCCAGCGCCTACGTTTTCTCCCTGGTCGGGTCGGCGCTCGTTCCCATTGCGGCCTGGGCGCTTTTCAAAGAGCCGTTCAATCCGGCCATGCTCGTCGGCTACGGCCTGATCCTCGCCGGCTTCTTTGTGGTTGTGAGCCAAACCACCCCCTAGCAGCGATGGCGCAGGCCTAAACGTGAGCGGGGCGAGACATTTGGCCCCTGCGGAGGCGAAGCGGATTTCCACCTCAACAGGGCGCAACGTGAGTTGTCGAAAACGCTCAGCTTAGTCAGATTGAACCGCGCTGGGTTTGCCGGAGGCCGATTGGTTTGAGTACGCAGCCAAAGACGTGGCGTCCAGGCTGGTGTAATAGAGTTCCTCGGCTTCCGCCGGTGGGATGTTGCCGATGGGCTCGAGCAGGCGTCGGTTGTTGAACCAGTGGACCCATTCGAGGGTGGCGAACTCGACGGCCTCGAAGGAGCGCCAGGGCCCACGCCGGTGGATCACCTCTGCCTTGTAGAGACCGTTGATCGTCTCAGCCAAGGCGTTGTCGTAGCTGTCGCCGACACTGCCGACCGAGGGTTCGATGCCGGCCTCGGCCAGGCGCTCGGTGTACTTGATGGACCCGTATCGCGACCCGCGGTCGGAATGGTGGATGAGGCCGCCCAAGCGTTGCGGACGCCGCTCGTGCAAAGCTGCTCCGGGGCGTCGATGACGAAGGCGACGTAGACGAAGCCCGCCCAGGTGGCGACATAGGTGAAGTCCGACAGCCACAGCCGGTTCGGCGCCGGGGCGTGGAACTGGCGGTTCACATGGTCGAGCGGGCAAGGCGCGGCCTTGTCGCTGATCGTGGTCCGGACCGGCTTGCCGCGGATCACCCCCTGCAAGCCCAACTCGCGCATCAGCCGCTCCACGGCGCAGCGGGTGACCGAAAAGCCCTCTCGCCGCATCTGCCGCCAGACCTTGCGCACGCCATAGACCGCGAAGTTCTCGGCGAACACTCCCGGTGATCGTCGATGAAGCCGATCATCGCTTGAACGGGCGGTCGAGCTCCGCCCAGGCGAAATAGGCCGACGCCTTGCGAAGGATCTCGTTGGCTTGGCGCAACTCGCGGTTCTCCCGCTCAAGCGCCTTCAGCCGCTCGGCCACATCGCTCGGCACGCCGGCCCGCTTGCCGGCGTCAACCTCCGCCTTCTTCACCCACTCGTTCAGCGCTTTGGGCGGTGCAGCCGATCTTCAATCGCCAAACGCAAATTTGCCAGGGATCCTGAAGGCCACGAACGCACCCACGCAAGCGCCGTGCATGGCTTTAGGCATCGCGTCGCCGGTTGCGCGGCCCCCCGCTCCGTTCTCCCCCGCGACACCCTGCCTCCGAGGCGAGGTTGCGATCCTTGGAGAAGGACCGCTGCTCAGTGGGAACAGCCTTTCCACCCATTCCCGCAATGGTCCGACGCCTGCACCGCCCGGAATTCTAGATTCACGCGACAAAACACCTCCTCTGGAGTCTCCTCCAGAAGAGCAAGTGGAAGATACCGATCACCAGACAAGGTGGCGGCACAGATCGAGGCGGCCAAGGCCGCTCAGGCCAAGTCCTAACCGATCACAATCATTCAATCAGAGCCCGCCCTAACCGGCGGGCTTTTTTCGTGAGAGCGGCGAGTTCCCTGGTGACCTGCCCCCTTCTGGTCCCTCGATCATTGTGAGAGCCCAGGGGGTTGATAGTTGATCTCCAGCGCCGGCGGTAGCGGCCGGCCGGTGGAGCTGATCAAGTTGCGCAGCCGGCCGGCCGCGGGGTTCAGCCGCATGGTTTCCGGCGTGAGGCCGCCATGGGCCGAGTGCGGGCGCACGTGGTTGTAGTCGAGCCGCCAGCGCTCGATCACGGCGCGGGCCTCGGCCCGGTTGGCAAAGACCTCCTCGTTCAGACACTCGTCGCGCAGCTTGCCGTTGAAGCTCTCGACGAAGCCGTTCTGCTGCGGCTTGCCCGGCGCGATGTAGTGCCAGTCAACGCCGGTGGGTCGGGGGTCATGGGCGGCCCTCCTGGCCGTCGCCAGGCGAGGCTGGGCCGTCCTGGTCAATGGTGACGTGGATGCCGTCGCGCCCGCCGTGCAGATCGACGGCGATGCGCCAGATGGCCGCGAGGGCCACGAGGATCAGCACCTCGCAGCCAACGGCCAGGATCAGCAGGTAGAGGATTTGCCGGGCCTGGTGCTCAGGCTTCCACGGCCCAAGTGCGATGAGATACCCGGCGACGAAGACCGCTACGGTCATGGCGACGCCGGCCCCAACCCGCGCCCAGACCTTCACCAGGGCCGGGTCGGTGATGGCTCTCCACAAGGCGGAAAACGGGGCCGGGCGGCGCTTGAACGGGCCGCTCACCGGCGCGTCTCCGCGGCGTCCATTTTCCGTTCAATGCGCTGGGTGCTGGCCTCCATGGCCTTGAACCGCTCGTCCAGGCGGGCGACCGTCTCGGCCACCTGGCGCGCTGGAGCAACGTCGGCCTCCAGCTTGTCCACGCGGCCGCTCATCGTCGCAGCCCACCAGAGACCTCCGGCAAGCTGCAGGACGATGGTGATCACGATCCCGATCAGGGCCGTGTCGATCTTTCGAGGATGGGGCAAGCGATCGCTGCCTGGTTCAAGGGACATGGGCCAGACACTCCGGAATTTAGAGGGGACGCGGGCGGCTAAGGCGCCGCCTGACTAGTGTGTATTGATGTGGATTTCAGTTGACCGGCACTAGTCCAGTGTGTATCGCTACACACATGAACAGCCGCGACATCATTTCCGCCCTGATCGCCGACGGCTGGTACGAGGTGGCCCAGAAGGGCTCGCATAAGCAGTTCAAGCACCTGACCAAGCCGGGCCGGGTGACGGTCCCTCATCCGAAGCGGGACATCCCGACTGGGACGCTCCGCTCCATCGAACGCCAAGCTGGCATATCCCTTAGATAGGCAGAGAGATGCGCAACTATATCGCCCTGATCCATAAGGACGCCGACAGCGATTACGGCGTCTCGTTTCCCGACTTTCCCGGCGTGATCACCGCCGGGGCCAACCTTGACGAGGCCCGCGCCGAAGCGGCCGAGGCCTTGGCCCTGCATGTGGCTGGTATGGTGGAGGATGGCGAGGCTATCCCCGAACCCTCCAACCTGGAGAGCGTCATGCTGGATGCCGAGAACCGTTCGGCGGTGGCCGTCCTAGTCCCCCTGAACGACAGCCCGGTGAAGACCGTCCGCGTCAACGTCACCCTGCCCGAGCCGGCGCTGAAGGATATCGACGCCTATGCCGAAGGGCACGGGCTCACCCGGTCGGGCTTCCTGCTCCAGGCCGCGCGTCGTGCGATGGAAGCGGCGTAGCGGTCACCGTTCGGAAGGACTGCCAGCGCGATCGCTGTAGCTCAGGTCGTTCAGCAGGGATCAGTAGAGCTCGTAGAGCGAGCCGTTTGTGCTGGCCGGTCGATGTCCGTCAGGGTCACGGTGGCGTCGTTCACGTAGGTGGGCGAGGATAAACCGGGGTGCGGTCGCCTTCTCGCCTCTTACGGTGACCCCGGCCGGCGTCAGGAGGCGCGCAGCAGTGCTCAGGCCGTCGTGCATGGCGGCGTTCTCCGAATTTTAGCAGGTGAGACGCTCGCCCGTTGGGAGAACGCTGGTTGACAGTCCGGGCCCCTGGGCGTTGGTTAACGCCACTCTGGCGAGAGTTACTATGAAGAAGCTGTTGGGCACGCTCGCGGGCGCTGCGGTGCTCGCGTGGTCGGGTGTGGCGACGGTCGCGCACGCAGCGGTGCTGCTCCAGGGGGTTATTGCGCCTTACAGTGAGGAAGATCCTCGGCTGTATGTCGGCGGTGCCTGGCTCGGCGGTGCACCGGGATTCTACCGCTTCACATCTGACGCAACGATCGCAGCTTACGACGATTTTTCAGCGACCCTCATGTCGCGAGAATACAAGTATAGCGACGATTTCACCGCATGGGATGGCGCGTCGCACTTTTGGCCGATTCCGTGGGAGGCGTCGGGGGTTTCCGCCCCCGTGTTTACCCAAACACCCAACGGCTTCACTTTGTATATCGAACTGCCACCTGACACGCAGACGCACTCCAATGGCTGCTATTTCTACGATAAGCCCTGCGGTTATTGGCAGTACGAGGAATACCGTCTTGATCTTTACATGATCATGTTGATGGAGCCGGGCAGCGCCGGAAAGACTTACACCTTAGAGCACTTCGATCGGCCCCCGACCGCCGTCCCTGAACCCGCCACGTGGGCGATGATGAGCATCGGCTTCGGTCTTGTGGGCTCCGGGCTCAGGAGAGCGCGAGGACAGCGGCGAGCGCCGCTGCGCTCTCTGCCGGCGTCTTGAAGTCCACGATGACCCGGCCCTTGGTTTTCAAGGGCCCGATCTCGGCGAGCCGTCGCGCAGCCTCGGTTTCGCTCAGCCCTTGAAGGTCCACGCTCATCGGCTTGCCTTTCACGACCCTGGCTATCA